>JBMZDT010000124.1:0-6286 GCA_049614505.1 Leucothrix sp. | reverse complement strand
CTGTTTAAGAAGCCTTTGGATAATAAGCAAAATGCCAAACAGCTACAGATCTTTCGGGCAGGTGGCTTGTTGATTATTGTTGTATTGCTGCTCAATCACTTTATCTTTATAGACGGTCAAAGTGGTGCCGAAAATGGCATTGCTAAACGTCTAGTGGGCGTTAGTATGGTGGTGTTTTCTGCTTTTTGGGCGACGCAGATTTTACAATTTTTAATTCGTCGCCAATACGGTAAGACGCGTGAAGTGGCAGGTGAAAAAATTATCTCAGACACCCATAACAGTCGTTTGCTAAGTCTGTTGGTGGTGTCTATGGTACTGGTATTTGCCTTAATTGGTATTGTGCAAGTGTTGGGCTTTGATGATCTGTTAAAAGCCGGTGGCATTATCGGGGTGATAGGGGTCATGCTGGCGCTCACTCAGGCTGCGTGGGCACCGGATATTATTAGTGGTTTGATTTTGCTCAATAGTGATTTTATCGATGAAGGTGATGTCATTGAAATTGAGGATGGTCAGCTGATTGCACAGGTTTTTAGAACGAAATTGTTCCATACCGAACTCTTTAATTTGGTGAATAATAACCGGGTCTTACTAAAAAATGCCAAGCTACGCGAAATGACAATTCAAAACTTATCCAAGTTTGCATCAGTGCGTGGCTATCGTGAGAACCTGAGTTTTAAAATTGCTTACGAACATCGTCCAACGGATGTGAGAGCCATGTTTGAGGCCGCTTTTGAACGGGTGCTCAAGGTAGATGAGATTGGCATTGATTCAAATCACCCACTGGAAGTGCAAATCATCGATACGGGGGACTATGCGGTCAAATGGGGCGTTTATTATTATACCAAAGACCTGAAAAGGCTGATCAAAACTCGTCAGCGCTTCACTGAAATTATTTTGGACGAGTCGATTCAGCGTGATATTGGGCTATCGACACCGGATCTTTATCAACGTGTGAGTGCCTAACGGGTCACACATATTTTACCTTTATATAAAAAACCATTATGGCAACTAAAAAACGCGACATTCCTGTCTTTGAATATCCCATTATTGAAACACATTGCCACCTTGATTATTTGGAGAGTGATGCGTTGGCAGGCACTATTCAGGAAGCTAAAGAGGTCAATATTCAACGCATTATTACCATTGCCGTGTCTCCAGATAACCTTGATACCGTAATGGGCATTACCCAGCAACATGAAATGGTGTGGGGTACACAGGGGATTCATCCGCATGATGCCGATCAATACAGCGATGAGGTAGATCAGCGTATTCGTGACAATGTAGTCAATGAAAAAATCGTGGCTGTCGGGGAGATTGGTTTAGATTATTACTACGATCATTCTGACCGTGCTAAGCAGCGGGATGCTTTTGAGCGCCAGCTACAAATCGCGATTGATTTGGATATGCCAATTGTCGTGCATACTCGCGAAGCGGATGAAGACATGCAGGCGATTTTGCAGAATTTTGTGGGCATGATGCCTAAACGAGGGGTCATTCATAGCTTTACCTCAGGCATTGATCTCGCTAAATACTGTTTAGATCAAGGTTTTCATTTAGGTTTTAATGGTATTAGTACCTTTAAAACTGCCGAAAATGTGCGCGAGGTGGTTGACGTGACGCCTGTTGACAAGATCTTATTCGAAACGGATGCGCCGTATCTCACACCCGTTCCGTATCGTGGTAAGCCAAATGAGCCAAAGTACCTGCCTTTTATTGCTGAGAATATTGCAACCGTTAAAAATATTCCTTTAGACGAGTTGCTCCCTCAAGTTTGGCAAAACAGCCTATCGCTATTTTTTAAGGCTTAAGGCGTAACATTGATGATGACCTGGGCGCTGTTCTTGCGGCCTTGAGCATCGATCATGACATACCAAAAGTCATCCTGCCCGGTGAAATCTGTTTTAGGGGTATAACGTACCTCATTACCCACTCGTGAGGTGGTGCCGCCTTGTGAGGAATAGTCGTAAAGCGTATCAATGGCTATGCCTCCATCGCTTGTGCTGTCATTATTCAAAATATTCAAGGTTCTAGTCGCGTTACGAGGTACTGTATAGTTATCAGGGTTGGCTATGGGGAAGAAATCAGCGCTTGCAGTGACATTGATTTTGACCTGCGCACTGTTCTTACGACCCTGAGAATCAATGATCACGTACCAGAAATTATCCTCACCGGTAAAACCTGCTTTGGGCGTATACAGCACGTCACCATTTGCTTCACGACGGGTCGTTCCGCCGAGTGCCGTGTAGTCATAGAGGGTGTCAATGCTAAGGCCCGATCCCGTGTCATTCGCCAGAATGTTTAGCGTTTGTGGGGTGTTTTGAGGTGTTTGGTAATTGTCTGTATTAGCAATGGGGAAAGCAGTATTAGCGGCATTCACTGTAATGGTTGCTTTACCAAAATTGCTGCGGCCCTGATTATCACTAAAGACGTACCAGAAATTGTCTACCCCGGTGAAATTATTTTTTGGCGTATAGAGAATTTGACCGTTTGTAATGGCCACATTGCCGCCATTAACAGAGTAAGGGTTGGCACTGGTCAGGGTTAAGCCGTTTCCAGAGTCATTGGCTAGTACGTCTATTGTAATGGCTGTATTTTGTGAGGTCGTAGCAAAATCTTCAGCGCTGGTAGGGTAGGCGCCATTATTTTGCGCAGTGATAGTAACATTAATCTTGGTGCCATAGGCTGCGCCACGGCTATCAGTGATGGAGTACCAAAATATCTCTGTTCCAGAAAATCCATTATTAGGGGTGTAAATAATCCGGTTGTTTGAGATAACTGCCGTACCATTGGCAGGGTTGTCAACCGCCGTGATAGCAATCCCATCCCCACTGTCGTTTGCCATGACATCGATGGTAATGGCTGTATTGGCTGGTGTGGTGACACTATCTTCATTAGCAACTAATGGTGTGACGTTTTCATCGCCATCAAGTATGCCATTGCCATTAGCGTCAGCGCCAATACGTCGCTCAGTGCCTTCAGAAACGACCGTAAATGTAATGGGCTGGCCGGCACTGGCTAGTGACAGCAGCTGTGTTGATGTGACTTGCTCTGCCTGTCTATCAGATTGAAAGGTGCTGCCATTGCTGAAGTACCCACGTTGCCTGCCATCGATATTTCCTTTGGCAATTAAAGCCGCATGCGGACTGCTTGAGGCGATATTAATCATCTCATTTAATTGGTTAGTTTGTTGCGTTGAGGCTGTACCATTAATGGTAAGCTGCTTGCCGACGCCTGCATGGGTATCTTGGCGGCGCTCACCGCCCACCAACGGGCCACCTGGGCCTTCCAATGTGAGTATTTCAGCTAACATGTCTGTTTGGCGCTCTGCATTAGTCGTTCTGGCTGCTCCACCTAAGGTATCAGCGCCATCATGAAAAAAGCCAAACCCAGATGTCGAACCCGTCGTCAAATTAGGCCAGTAACCAAGGCGGTCATAAAAGCCAGAGAGGGCTGGGGCGATAAATGCTTGTCCCAGCTCGCTATTAGATTGCGCATTACGCGTTCCTCCACCAAGATGACAGCGTAAGCAGTTATTGTTTCTAGAATTTGATCCCCGCAACGCATTGAAGGTAGATGTGGTTGCAGTGCTTCCATCAGGTAATGTAATAGACGCGGGTCGCCCATTGAATTGATTACGGTAGGGATTAGGAGGCAAGTGAATCGTATTTAAAAAGTCACCCATTTCCGCCATATCAACGCCGGATAACTGACTAGGTCTTCCCATCAAGTTGGTAAATGTCTGGTTAAAGTCAGCGAGGTTACCTCGATCGCCACGCCAGTGTAGCTTGGGGTGGAGCATAATGTCTTGGAGCGTCTGCGTTAGCATAGGGCCTTTCATGGGGGAAATGGTTAGATTGCTCCCTGTGGCAGCTCCCGTATTATTATCAGCACCGGCAACTTGGTCGAGTGCCCCAGCTGGATTTCCTAGATCCCAAGACAAGCGATCAGTTCGAGCATCAACATGGCATGAGGCACACGATGTGTGGCCAGTACCTGAGGTCAAATGTGTGTCATACAAAAACTTCCGCCCCTGTTTGATCACCTGAGGGGTTGGATCATTAAAAGCGGTGGTGGATGTTTGTGTTAAGTTGCTGGTATTGATGACTGAAATACTGCCCGCGAATTTATTCATTACAAAGGCTCGGTTTTGAGCATTGTCAAAGACAACCCCTGTTGGGCCTTCACCAACTTCGATTCGGCCAATGCGATTACCGCTACCACTGAGTGCAATCACATTATTCGATCCCATTCCGGTTACAAGTGCTAGGCTGCCGCCACTATTCCACGCAATGCCACGAGGGTCGCCCAGTGATTGCTCCCTTAGTGAGTTACTAACCGTTGCTTGAGAATAATCCAGGTGAGTGTTGAGATCTGTAATCGATACATTGCCACCGGGGGTAAAAGTCGCTTTGTTGACTTGGATAAAGTTTCCATTGAGGTTCGGCTCGAAACGCACTTCATTACGTGCCTCGGTGCCTACAGCCGTAATGCGACCCGATGTGGGGTTAACCGCTAATGCCATTACCATATTCATCAGGCGCTTTTGATAGCTGACGTTTAAGCTATTTGCATTGATGATGGCAACATCATTATCTGGCAAATCCCAGCCCGTTTGTCGTCGACTGAGTGAGGCCAATGGCCCAGAGATAAAGCTGGTCCAATCACCATTGTTATCATCTTTCCAACGGTTTTGAGAATCTTTACGAACGATCAGCGCTGTTTGTGGTGGTGTACCAATAGCAGGGTTAATAGATGGGCTAAAGCTATTGCCATTATTGGGTGGTGGATTTTGGCCAGCATAAGGGCTTTCAGGGCGTGATACGGCGTTGCCTGCGGCGACACTTTCCCCACCCGATAAGGCTGTCGTTCCATTGCCTGACTCAAAAATAGCTGCATAAACTGTATTGCCGTCAGGGCTAACGGCTAAAGCACGGGGATCTTCGCCAGCAATGTTAATGCGAGTAGGCGTTGCGTTTAGGTTGTTTAATGCAAATACATTAATTTTGTTGGCTTCTGACGCGGATACAAACGCCCGAGGCGTAGTGCCTGCAAACACGACATCGGCAGGTTCATTGTCCGTTTGCAATGTTTGGGTAACTGTTTGGGTATTGAGATTAACAACGCTGACGGAGTCAGATAAATGATTGACTACCCAAGCCTCGGTGTTAGAGCGTGCACGCACTGACACGGGGTCAAGGCCCACAGGCACGAACCCTTGATACGTCATACCGCCATTAGCAACATTATAAATCTCTAGCCGATGAGCGGCAGTGTTAACCGCAAGCAACGTATTGTTGTCTGGGGTGAGGTCAATTGGGTGTACGTGGGGGCTTTCATAGTTGACCAGCCCATCCGTAGGGTTGGTGTCTGAGACGGCGGGTGTGACGAGTAATAGACTGCTGCAAATAAGTGCCACAAAACACGAAATTTTTATATGAATGTTATTGTGATTCATTGTGAAATACCCGCAGTATCATTGGCACCGCTAGGGTCCATGTCTAACATCCAAGTGGAATAGCCAATGCCTTCTAAATTAGCAATGCCTTGGTGTACTCGGTCAGATTCATCTGCAATCGTATTTTCATTTGGGGCAACTTCTTGACGCAAGAACAAGTGATACATTGTTTCTCCGCCGTGACCTTCGGACGTTAACACCCCGGTGGTATTGAAGTTGCTGGCATCGGCCCATTCAAATGCGACCTGGCAATTAGCTTCGGTCTCACAAGTCAGCACGTGTTTGATTGCGATGACGGTATTTGCATCGCCTTGATTAGCTAATGCTGTCCTAGCGCCTATTTGGTTTTGGTTGGTGACTTGGCGGGTCGCCCTGTCCAGTGCGCCGTTGCGGCGTAAGGCATCGAGCGATGCACTAATACCCTCACGTTTGGCGATGTCTGGTTTGCGTTTTAAGGTTTGTTCGGCGCCAGTGTTTTCATCTGCCGCTGCATAGGGTGAGGCTACTGCTATAGCAAGTAATAAAAAAACGGTAAGGAGGTGTTTTTTAGACATATGAATCACCCTTATGGTTGGGGTTTTATTTCCTGACTCCGTTGTGTTTGCGTGATCCTAGCGGGGGCTGATGACGACTGTTTCAACGAACAGGAGTGAATTTTTAAGATTGTTACCACTATAAAAGTGATCTGAGGTGAGGTTCAGTGATCGTTAGGATAGTCGGTTAATAAAACCAGATAGCGATCGCTTTGTGAGTGATAAAATGTGTGTAAGGTAGAGGGAGGTTTGCGTGGATGCGAGTAACTGCACAGAATAAAAATATTTGAATGATAAT
>JBMZDT010000123.1:0-6313 GCA_049614505.1 Leucothrix sp. | reverse complement strand
ACCGCTTATCAACCTCTTCAATCTGTACATTAAAGCGTGCTAATCGTAAGGCACCGCAGGCAACATAGATAAAGGCAGCCATCCAGCCTACTTTACCCCAAACAGCAGAGTCTACCGCCATGTGTACGAGCGCCCACTGATAAATGACAACAGCTGGTGCAACACCAAAAGACACCAAGTCAGCCAAGCTATCGTACTGTGCACCAAACTCTGACGTGGTATTTGTCCAGCGTGCAACACGCCCATCCGCACCGTCTAAAATCATCGAAACAAATACCGCTACGGCAGCCACTTCAAAGCGGCCATTCATTGCGGCGATGATGGCATAGAAGCCACTAAACAACGCTGCGGTAGTAATTAAATTCGGTAATATGTAAACACCCTTTGCTGGGGTACTTTTCTCAGTATTCATGGTTGTCATTATCAGTACAGTTGCCCGTTATTAAAGACGACGCCACACCAGCGCGCGATGTATCGATTGTACCTATAGTTTGCGCTGGGGTGTAATTTAATGGTGCCCTATGTACAATCTGACTACAAAAATATGCTTTGAGTCTCAACAGATGAATAAAAATACACAGAATATTGCACCACCCATTGCAGAAAAACGCCCCACGACAAGCACTATTCACGAGCACAGCCGGTCGGATGATTATGCTTGGCTGCGTGAGAAAGCATCGCCTGATGTGATTGATTACCTAACGGCTGAAAACGAATATACCCAAGCACACACCCAGCATACACAAGCCTTTACCGATTCACTGTATGAAGAAATGTTGAGCCATGTTGAAGAAAATGATTATTCAACCCCTGTCAAAGTAGGCGACTATTTTTACTATCACCGCATTAATGCAGGTAAGCAGTACTGGGCACATTATCGCAAACACTTATCCTTAGATGCACCAGAGGAAGTGATTCTCGATGAAAATGTGTTGGCTGAAACCGGTGGGCATGATTACTTTCAACTTGGCGCACTTGAAATCAGCCCTGATCACCAATGGCTTGCCTACTCAACCGATACTAGCGGTGCTGAAACCTTTACGATTAGAATTAAAAACCTTACCTCAGGCGAACTGTTGGATGACACGCTTGAAAACAATGCGGGCTGTGTGAGTTGGGGCGATAACCATACCCTGTTCTATACCACGGAAGAAGATGAGACGAAGCGCAGTGACAAACTCCATCGACACACGCTGGGCAGCAGCCAAGCGCAAGATACCCTTGTTTTTCATGATCCTGATGGACTGTTTAATGTTTCAGCACACCTAAGCAAAGACGATCGTTATTTATTCATCAGCACAGAGAGCATTGAGACTAGCGAGTATCATTACATCCCTAGCAATGCCATTACCCAAGTCCCCGTCCCTGTGCAAACACGCGTAACAGGCTTACGTTATTCTGTTGAACACCACAACGGCGTGTTTTATATCCTGACAAATGCGGATGATTCGATTAACCAACAATTAGTCACTTGCCCGGTTGATACGCCACAGCAGGTTCACTGGACAACGCTCATCGAACACCGTAGCGATGTACAGCTGGAGGACATTGAGCTATTTAATGAATTTCTAGTATGCTATGAACGCTCAGGCGGCTTGCATCATTTAAACGTCATCAAACTCGCGGACTGGAGCGCTCATACCATTCGCTTACCGGAGCCTATTTACAGCGTCTGGCCTACTGCTAACCCAGAGTTTGACACAGACACGCTCCGCTTTGCTTACACCTCATTAGTGACACCGCCCTCGACCTTTGATTACAACATGCGGACCCGGGAACGTGAGTTAATGAAACTTAAAAACGTTCCAGGCTACGATAGCAGCCTCTATACCTCCGAACGTATTTACGCCAAAGCCGACGATGGCACAGATATCCCTATTTCGCTGGTCTACCGAAAAGATGCCTACCAAAACAAACCAACGTTTTGCCATCTCTATGGCTATGGGTCTTATGGCATTACTGTCGATGCGGATTTCAGCACCACGCGCTTAAGCTTATTAGATCGTGGCATGATTTACGCAATCGCCCATGTCAGAGGTGAAGAGATTTATGGCAGGCAGTGGTACGAGGACGGCAAGTTTTTAAAGAAGAAAAACACCTTTACTGACTTCATTGCCTGCGCCAACCACCTAATCGAGCAACACTATACTCAGCCTGAAAAACTTTCTATCGAAGGCCGGAGTGCAGGTGGCTTACTGATGGGAGCCGTCCTAAATAGTGCACCTGAATTGTTTAAGGTGGCACTCGCAGGCGTGCCGTTTGTCGATGTGATTAACACCATGCTGGATGAATCGATCCCATTAACCGTTGGTGAGTTTGAAGAATGGGGCAATCCTAAAGATGCGGCATATTATCACTACATGTTGTCGTACTCACCCTACGATAACGTCGCAAAGCAACACTACCCTGCCCTATTAGTCACTGCGGGCCTAAATGATCCGCGGGTACAATACTGGGAACCCGCTAAATGGGTGGCCAAACTAAGGGACTATAAAACTGATAGCAACACGCTACTGCTACACATGCACATGGGGGCAGGTCATTTTGCCTCAACCGGCCGTTATGCTCATTTAAAAGATTTGGCATTTGATTATGCCTTTGTCTTGGATCAGCTAGGACTAGCCGATTGCGCTGATTAGCCTATAAAAAGCCGAGCATTAAATGCTCGGCTTTTTAATTTCAATGTAGCCGCTATCAATAGCACTCAAGCGAATTAACGGAAGGCTGCCTTAAACGCCATTCCTAACACGTCATCCATGATAGAACCATCACCATCAGAATCTAATAGCGAACCTAAAATGCCGCTCGACTGCTTCGCTTGAGGAGCAGAACCGCCGCCTAGCAAGCTCTTACCTAACGTACCCATCACCATCGTTGCAACAACAGGCAACATCTTTTTCAGCAACGAGGTACCTAGCCCTGTTTCCTGAGACGCATGCTTTGCGACATTGCGGCTGACTTCCTTGCTGCCAAAAATGTGCCCAAGGATTGAGTTACCGTCTTTAGTCGTTTCTTTACGACCCAATACGCCGGGATCATCAATGTACTGTGAATGATTGCCTTTACCTAGTGCATTAATCAGGCTGTCCAGACCTGCTGACTCTTTGGTGCGGTGCTGCATACCACGACTTAATGAAGGTGCCATAGAGGCCACTGCATCGCGTGCCTGTGCTTCACTAATACCAAACTGACGCGCTAATGCGCCAACGGCATCCGTACTCTGCTTACCCAATAGCAAATCTGTAATATTCAAACTTCTTCTCCTTTACTTCAGTAAGGCCATGATAATCGGCCATGATCAGACTGCATTACTGCAAATCGACTATAGATTACTTGTTACCAGAATCGGCGAACAAAGTAAAACATTAGCATCAACACATTAACACGTCTTGAACAAACCATTGGGCGTAAAGGCAAGCTATTCAAGTACCTAGCCCTTAGTAATAGGTAACAATACGGCGCTTGTTGCGATTACGACGGGGCTTCTTGTAATGGCGTTTGTGCAATCGTTGAGGAATATAGGTCAGGCCAACCCGGTTCCAACGGCGGTAATCTCTAGAGCGCTGCCAGCCGTGATCATGGTAGCGGTAGTAGTCACTGCCGTTCCAATATGTGTTTAACAAGCCTAGCACCACATACATCCCTAACGCCTCGTCATACGAAACACGATGATTGTGTGGGGTGTGCGATACATAACCATGACTAGAATGATGGCCACCGGTATCTGCCGAAACCCTGACACGCGTATCATCACAGGCCGTTAGTAAAGTCACTGAAAGTGCGATAATCGCGGCAACTTTCAGAGGTAGCTGTTTTAAATCCATGAATGAAATCTCTCCAATTTATTGTGCTTAATTGGAGGTCACTGAGTGCATTTAGTTCCCAGCCTGTAAGATCACCACATCATTATCAATGATTTCTAATGATAACGCCCAATGCTCAGCAATCCACTCAAATGTGCTGTCTGCATAAAAACAAATATGCGTGGGATCTTGTTTATAGTGCCAGCGTGGAAACTGTGCCAAAGTGGGGAGTCGTTTAGTCATTATCCCAAGATAACCGCCAGGCTTTAACAACTCAATCAGCCGAGTCAACTCGCGGCCCGGTTCACGTAGATGCTCTAGCACTTCAGTCGTGGTAATAAAATCATAAGAACGGCTCAACAGGGCTGGATGATTTGCATAGTACTTATCGTAGCAAGCAGTTTGATGACCCTGCTCTGCTAACAAAAGCGACACTGTAGGCCCTGGACCACAGCCAAAATCTAACCCTTGAGAGCCTTTGCTTAAACGCTGTGATAAAGGCTCAACTAAGCGATTTAAAAAGCGGCGATAACCAGCATCATTTGGATCGTTTTCGTGTAGGTCATAGCGCGCTTTTTCATCAACTTCACTCAAATGCTCGTGAGCATTAACAGCAACGAGTGCACAGCGCTCACATTGCCAATAGTGCCTGATATCAGAGAAATAAAGCTTGAGGTGTTTATGCTCACACAGAGAACATTGTGCAGGAGGAGTCATCAAAAATTCAATTGATAAAGATCAACATGCGAATTTCGTAAATCGGGTTTTGCATAACGCCAACCATGCTTTTTATAAAACGCAACCCCTCGGTCATTACTTGAGCTGACCGGAATCCTCGCACCATTACAGCCGCTATTTCGAAGCGTTTCAATCAAATAATCATGCATCATAGAGCCAATACCTGATCCACGCTGTGAAGGAATTAGATAAAACATTGGGATAAACGCCTTATCCGTAAACAATGCCTCAATATAAAACTCAATCTGCCCTACAATGATTTCATCGCGCCAGACATGGATCACGCCATCAGGGAATTTTGCTTGAAATTCGAATAAGCTCGCTGCATAAGACTCACCAGCTAAGCCCATTTCAACGTCAAAGGACTTTTCTGCGCCATAATTAATTTGAAAAGAATCCCGTCTAAACTCAATGCAGCTGGCCATATCACGTTGCAAATCCGCACGCTTAAACGCTATGGATGTTGAATCCACCATTGGATGATCCCCAATCTATTGATAATAGTGCCTACTAATGCAGGTCTTCTTATCGTAAGTGCCTTCCAGAAGCCCAAAGGTTCCTAGAAAGCGGCTAACGCCTAATGACTCACTTAGCGACCGTTTTCTTGTGCATACGGATATTGATCATTTCTACTGACAATGAGAACAACATCGCAAAATAAATATAGCCTTTTGGAATATGGAAATCCAACCCTTCTAAGATAAGTGTTAATCCGACCATGATTAAGAAAGATAAGGCTAATATTTTAATCGTGGGGTGATTATCCACAAAGTCACTAATTGCCTTAGCGGCTAACAACATCACACCGACCGCAATGATTATAGCAATTGCCATAATCGAGACATGATCCACCAAACCAACGGCAGTAATAACGGAATCTAAGGAAAATACAATGTCTAAAATGGCGATCTGCACCAGTACCATACCAAAAGTGCTTGCAGCGTTTGTTGCATTGGAGGCTTCACCCGCCCCTTCCACACTAGAGTGAATTTCATGCGTCGATTTAGCCAGCAGGAACAGTCCCCCGCCAATTAAAATGACATCCCTCCCAGAAATTGCCTCGCCAAAGACAGTAAACCACGGCTCGGTTAGCCCCATTACCCAAGAGATTGAAAACAAGAGCGCTAGCCTAGTTAACATTGCCAGCATGATGCCAATTTGCCTCGCTCGATCACGCTGAGCGTCTGGCAATTTTGCGACTAAGATTGATATAAAAATAATATTGTCAATACCCAGCACGATTTCTAGTGCGGTGAGTGTTCCCAACGCAATCCACGCTTCAGGGCTAGCCAACCATTCAAACATAATTCTTTCCTTACACTACACTTTTAATCATTCACGCTTATTTGGCTTGACTACGTTCTTGCTGTAACTGTTTAGCCGCCAGTTTTTGCGCTTTGCCTTGCTGTATACGCACCGCCACATCGCCACCAATGTGCGACTCTCCGCGCTGCTCTGCCAGTTTTACCTGCTTCTCTCTTTCAGCAAAACTCGCTTTTTTCTTATCCGACACATTATGAAAGCAATGCGGGCAACTGACGCCAGAGAGATACTGATCACTGGCTTTATCTTCCTCAGTGATTGGCAAGCGGCACGCATGACATTGATCATAACCACCTCGCTTTAACTGATGATTAACCGTCACCCGATCATCAAATACAAAACACTCTCCCTGCCATAGCGTGTCCGTTTCATCGACTTTTTCTAGGTATTTAAGGATGCCACCTTTTAAGTGGTACACCTCATCAATCCCCTGCTCTTTCAGATAAGCC
>JBMZDT010000122.1:0-6321 GCA_049614505.1 Leucothrix sp. | reverse complement strand
CGCTACCCTTGGCAACACACCACCAATCAATAGCTGCCCCAGTATAATCCCCAGACTGTAGACATCGTCGGCCACATGCGGCGGCTTGTGATCACGTCGCTGCGGGCTGGAGTACTCAGGTGTTAAGCCCTGCGGATAGGTCCCTTCTGCTTGCCTATCGTGCGTTCTGATCAGCGACTGCGAAATACCAAAGTCTAATAGCTTTAGAATGCCTTTATCGGTCACGAGAATATTCGCAGGCTTTAGATCACAGTGAATAACACCCTGTTGATGGGCTTGATTAACCACTTCACAAAGCGTCCCAAACAACGACACAATGGACTTGTGGTCTAATTTGTTAGAGATGTTGTAGCTATCAATTGCTTGACCTTCTACTAGTTCCATTACAAGGTAAGGGAAACCCTCTTCTAACGTTCCCCCATCTAATAACGTAACAATATTAGGATGCTCTAAGTTTGCCAGCGTTTGTCGCTCACGCCGAAACAGCTCGGCTTCAATATTGCCTAGCTCAACGACTTTAATAGCGACTTTTTGCTGGTACTCACCATCTACCCGCTCAGCTGAGTAAACACGCCCCATTCCTCCCTTGGCAATTTCCTCAACGACTTCATAGCTACCTAAACGACGGCCTGATAAGTCCGGACAGGCAGCTATACCCTTAAGATCTGGGGATTCAGATAAAAACTCTTCAGAGGATAAATGTGCTTCCAGCAGCGTCTGGACTTCGGTGTAAACACTCTCTCTATCTTTGCATTTTGTTTTTAACCAAGTATCACGCTGGTTTGGGGGTAGTTCCAGCGCATCGAAGAATAGATCTTCAATTTCTGCAAAATAATCCGCTTCTATCGATTCATTTCCTTGTAAAGCCATGCTTTAGCCATCGTCCATTTACGTTTAACGGTCGAGAGGGAGACCTCTAGAACATCCGCGATTTCTTCATTACTCATTCCAGAGAAAAAACGTAATTCAACCACCTTCACCTGAAGTGCATCCAGCGTTTCCAATTTTGTTAGCAACTCATCAAGTTGTAACAAATCCATATTGGTATCGGCCTGAAAGTCATCAACACCTTCAATCAATGTTACTGGAACTTGGCCGCCACCGCGTTTAGCCGCGTTCTTTGTTCTGGCATGGGATACCAAAATTTGACGCACACAATTACCACAGACTGCTAAAAAATGCTGCTTGTCATTAAAAACCATGCCCTCTTCGGCACTCATTTTTAGATAAGCCTCATTGACTAATGCTGTAGGGCACAAGGTATGGTTAGAGCGTTCACGTGACATCTGAATAGCCGCAAGACGCTTAATCTCGGGGTAAAGCGTTTCCAGCAATTTTGAATGATGCTCTGATTGGGCAAGTAATTCCATATAACCGTGTTCCTTAAAAGCCTGCTGAGTACGTCCCTAACTGAACATTAGGTGCATACAGACAATAGACCTAACGATATCAACTACGGGTTTAAAGCTCCAATGAAATGCGCTTATAGCCCAAAAGATACACATGACACATTAAGGACAAGTCAAAACCCGCAAGTTACGCACATTAAAAACGAGAATGATCAACGTTTAACTAACTTATATCAAGCAATCACTTTGAAATCATGCGTAATTTCAGCTGTTTTTTCCAACATCTTGGAGGCTGAGCAATATTTTTCAGCGGATAAACTAACCGCCCTTGCTACTTTGGCATCGGATAAATTATCACCTTCCACGATAAAGTGCAGATGAATTTTAGTAAACACTTTAGGCTCACTATCGGCCCGCTCGGCGGTTACTTCAACTTCACAGTTGGTGATTGACTGGCGCGCTTTTTGTAGAATCATCACCACATCAAACGACGCACAACCACCCAAGCCCAGCAGCAACATTTCCATAGGGCGAACCCCAAGATCTCTCCCCCCTGATTCTGGCGCGCCATCCATCACTACCGAATGCCCACTACCTGACTCACCAACAAAACTCATGTGGTCTAACCATTTAACACGTGCTTTCATGCGGCTTTCTCCAGTTTAGTTGCAATTGAATCCATTAGTAGCCCAGCAATATTAGCACCATACAACCGATCCAACTCTCGGATACACGTGGGGCTAGTGACGTTTATTTCTGTCATATAATCACCAATCACGTCTAAACCAACAAACGTTAGACCCATCGCTTTTAAGCTTGGCGCCACTGCTGCACAGATGTCACGATCCCGCTCAGTCAAAGGAACCCCTTTAGAGGTTGCACCAGCAGCAAGATTAGCCCTACCCTCACCCTCAGCCGGAATTCGGGCCAGCGCATAATCAAACGGCTCACCGTCAATTAGCAAAATGCGCTTATCACCTGCTTTAAATTCAGGTAAAAAACGCTGAGCCATGACAGTGGTTGAACCATTGTTGGTCACCGCCTCAAGAATAACATTGCGATTTTGATCACCTTCACGTATCTGAAAGATCATCGAACCACCCATACCATCTAGTGGCTTTACAACAATATGCTGATGTTTTGCATGAAACGCTTTTATCCTTTCCATGTCACGCGTGACCAATGTTTCTGGCGAAAAATCAGAAAACCATGTGGTAAAGAATTTTTCATTTGCTCCACGCACGCTGGATGGTCTATTTAGCACCAAACAACCTTGCTGCTCAGCTAGCTCCAATAAATAAGTACTGTAGATGTACTCCATATCAAAAGGGGGATCTTTACGCATCAACACACAATCAAGGCTATTCATCGGCTGAGTATGGGATTGATCCAAAGAAAACCAATCGTCATGATTATCTGTCAATTTGATTGACTGACTATGACAACTCACCACACCACCTTCAACGAAGACATCCGATTGTTGAATATAGTGAACACTCCAACCTCGGCGCTGTGCTTCCAGCATCATTGCAAAGGTACTGTCTTTATCAGGATTGATCTGCTCAATCGGATCCATAATAAAACCGATACTGAGTGTTTGATTAGGCATGCTGACTACCTTGTGACAAATACGCACAATTGTAGTCGCTAATTTGGCAAAAAAAAAGGCGAACTAAAAGTCCGCCTAAAGTTGCGAGGGAGATGGTACAATCCGTCCCGAAAAATCAGACGAATGGAATTTTGTGTTGTGATTACTCTCAACAATGAGCGAGTCGTCAGACTCAATGTACCCCTAAGTAGGACGTGAAGCAGCTTAGGTTCAAAAATATGTTAGATTATTCGAATAATTTTATGGGTAACCCCGTGACCACCTAAAACTTAAGTGGCATCAATAAAGATTTCATCAACAGATGAACCTTATTAACACCTATAGCGACTACCTCTATGAAAGCAGTGTTAGAAGAAAACCTCAAAAAACCAGGTCAGGACGATCGTTCTGAGGATGCGCAGCTTCTGAAGCAGATTCAGACGGGCGACCGTAATGCGTTTTCTACACTCTATTTAAAATATCAACCGCGCTTTCTTAAGTACTGCACACGGGTACTAAAAAACGATGTAGCATTGGCGGCCGATATTGTTGATGAAGCGATGATTGAAATTTGGAAGTCTGCTGGGAACTTCGCAGGCAAATCGCTCCCTTCAACCTGGATGTATTCTATTATGCGTTTCAGGCTGATAGGTTATCTGCGTAAAAACAAGGAAATCCTCCTTGAAGACGACTCAGCTGCCATCAACATGGAAGACACTGCTTTAAGACCGGATGAAGAACTGGAGTTAAGCCAAGCAAACTCGCAGCTGGTGCAGCAAATGGGCCACCTAAGCGATAAGCACCGTGAAGTATTAGAACTTGTCTACTTCAAGGAGCTTTCTGTTAAAGAAGTTGCCGTGACTCTAGATATTTCGGAAGGAACTGTAAAAACCCGCATGTTTTATGCACGAAAGCATTTGCAAGAGATACTGTTAAATGCAGGTCGTCTCTAGGTGTAACCTATGAATATCAAAAAAAGACAAGAAGTTGAAAAACTACTGCCCTGGTATAACCTCGGCAAACTATCTACTGTTGAAAAAGCAATGGTTGATAAAGCACTCCTTGAGGATACCTCTCTAAAAGAGCAAATCTCATTGGACAATAGCATGCGATCGGCAGTGTTAGATGACCCTACACTACTCGACCAATCGGCTCTTGAAACCAGCTCGGTGCGATTAGACAAGCTACTAGCAAAAATTGACACAGGCACTCAAAAAGAGGCTATTAATAAACCAGCACCAAAAGAAGCGCCTCAAACCAAGCGCTTGTTGGCTGGGGTAAAGTCATTTTTTACAGATCTACTCTCTGGTAGCTCTGAGAGTTTTACTTATGCTGTATTCGCTGCCTTGGCAGTCGTACAACTCACCTTACTCATGTTTTTTGTGGTTCCTTCTGCCATGCAGGATGAAAGCTATGTCAATGTAGCCAATGTAGCACCCGATGAATCACAACCACTCGTTAACAATAACCCAGTAAGCAACAAAGACAGCTCTGAGCTGGTTTTACTCATCGCGATGAAGGATAATATTTCATTTGAGGGTTTCACTAGTGAAACATTTGGTGAACTTAAGTTTGACCTTTTACCAAACAACTATGGCTTTTATCGTGTTCGCCTCAATAAAAAATTAAGTCCAAAAGAAATTGAGGTGTTAAAGAATGAACTGTCGCACAAATCTGCAAACATTTTATTTGTTGGTGAAGAAATTCCGTCGCAGTAAATTCACGATTCAAACCGTTTTATGTGTATTAGTCGCCGCTGGTACTGCGCTAACAGTATCGGTGGCTTCGGCACATGAGCTTGCTGTAGCGCACCAACACGCACTCCCCCTCCCATTACAGAAGAACTTGGCTGGCCCATTTCACCCAAATACGATGCGTAGCAATACGCGTTATTATCGAGTGCCCGGCTTAATTTACCAAGCAGCCCCCCCCATGACTGTAGTAGCACCTAACAGGCCGCCACGACGTGGGGATTTTGTTAAAGATGAACTGCTATTAGTTTATGATTTTGGTGTCAATGTGGATGCAGTTAAAGCAATTACTAAAAAATATAATTTAAAACGAAAAGAAGGCATCGCAATCAAATCTATTCGCAAAAGCGTTGTGGTAGCGGATACTCAAGGCCAAGACCCGCTCGATCTGCAAGAGGCCATCAATGAGGCACAAAAAGCGTTTGAGGCATCCACCAACAATTTTTTCTACCCTGCCGCAACACGTAGTTTTAAGTTTGACTACCCACTAGCGCAGACAGGAGTCGGTAGAGCACGGAGCATTGCCCGAGGTAGGGGCGTGCTGATTGGCATGGTCGATACCCCTGTGGATACAAAGCACTCAGCACTTAGAGGGGCCAATATTAAACAACACACCATTGTTGACCCAAAAACATCAGAAAGCCGCTCTCATGGCACCTCAATCGCGGGTGTATTAGTCAGCAAACACCCACAAATTGGGGTGGCTCCTGATGCGACATTGCTGTCAGTCAGCGCATTCTCATCTCGACCAGGTAACCCAAGCGCCTTACGCGGAAAATCCAGCAACATTGTTAAAGCCATTGCCCATTGCATTGATAAAAAGGTTGATATTCTCAACTTAAGCTTTACAGGTGGACGTGATAATTTCCTTGAGACGATTGTACGAGAAGCTGTTAGACGAGGTATTACCGTGGTTGCAGCGGGTGGTAATCGTGGCCGCACCAACAGCTCAGTGTACCCAGCAATGATTCAGGGTGTGGTTGGTGTTACTGCTGTCGACCGCTTGCAACGTCGCTATCAAAAAGCAGATAGAGGCCGCTTTATTGACATCGCTGCCCCTGGCGTTAATATCTACACGCTAGCACCGGGGAGTAACTACCAGCGCTCCACAGGAACATCAATGGCTGCTGCGCATTTATCCGGTGTTATGGCACTAATGAAAGGCTATCGACGCAATTATAAACCTTCACAACTCAACCAAACAGCCATTGACCTAGGAAACCGAGGCCGTGATATTGACTTTGGCAGCGGATTAGTTAATGTCAGTGCTGCATTGCGCCAGCTAGGCGCTCCACTTCCCTATTAATTTAACAGATAGCCTAATGACAACGTGCCAATATTGGGAAAATTAATGAGAGTGACGCGGTACGTTTGGTTTGTCAGTGTTGTGCTAATTATTGGGGCCATTGCCTCAACGATTGTGTTTCAACTGAACCCTTATCAAACAGCCTCCGATACATTTCGTGGCAGAGTGCTCGGCTTTGAACTCTTCCGCATTCCTAGCCATTCAATGCGTCCAACTTTATTGCCGGGCGACTATATTTTTGTTTCAACCAATGCCTACAAAGAACAAGCCCCACAAATCAATGACGTCATTACTTTTTTATACCCAAAAGATCGCAACATTAATTAT
>JBMZDT010000121.1:0-6334 GCA_049614505.1 Leucothrix sp. | reverse complement strand
GTAAGCAGATGGTTTCAGGTTTTCAGTTATGGTTTTTATTCGCTATGGATAGGCGCAGTAAAAAGATGACAACGATACCCCTACAAAGCACAGACCAAATTGCAGTGGTCAAACCCACCATGGGCTTAATTCACAAGCTCGCTTGGTGGTCAATGCTGGCACTGATTTTTCAGATACCTTGGGGTAATGGTCTGTGGGACGGGATCGCGAAAGTGCTGGCACTTATCACGTTTGCATTTGCGGGCTTATTGCTTGTGACCCGTGGTACTCACAAACATTTCAGTTTTTTCAATTTGATGGCGCTAGTGCTGGGGTGCTGGCATTTGGTTGCTTTGTGGTGGGCACCTGATCATACCTACGGCATTAAAGCTGCCAATACGTTTACCCAGCTGGTTTTGATGTCGTTTGTTTATGCGTTTTTGATTAATGATGCCTACAAGCTGCGGCTGGCGTATTTAGCGTATGTCAGCGGTGCAATCGTTGCCTTTGGTATTATCTTTTCAAACTTTTTGCGAGGTATTAATGGCCCGTATTACAACCGTTTTACGATTGAAAATATTGAAACGGATAGTATGGCGATCATTTTGTCTTTGGCAATTCCAATGGCTGTTTGGCTGTACACGCAGTACAAAAATCCCATTGCTAAAGCATTGAGCCTTATGTGTGTGCCCATTATTTTCTATGGGATTTTCCTGACGGGAACACGAACAGGATTGGTGACCGGGATGGTGGGCATCATGTACTTAGGATTTACGCAGCGAAAAGCACCGATTAATTTAAAAATTATCTATGCTGCGCTGCTGGTTGGGTTGATAACGGCGGTTATTAGTCTGGCACCCAAAGAATCCGTTGAGAGAATATTTTCCATCGGCCAAGCAATACAGAGTGGTGACCTTAACTCCCGTGAAGTTATCTGGCAGTTTTCCATCGAATCGTGGAAAGAGAATCCAATTATTGGTGGGGGAACAGGGTCGTTGGGTCACGGTTTGAACCGTTTCCATGTGGAATTTAAATCGGCACATAACTCCTACGTGCAGATTTTAACTGAGCACGGTTTAATTGGATTAGGCCTTTACTTAGTGATGCTAGGCAGTTTGATGTATTACATTTTTCAGTGCCCAGTGGAGACAAAAATATTCCTAATGGCACTGTTTATGACGATTGCCGTTTCACAACTCTCATTGCACTCCCATAAGGTAAAAGAAGTGTGGTTTGTCTGGTCAATTATTGCCGCTCATGGGCACTTTTTTGCGCGGATGAGGGGGCAGGTTTACGACCGTTATCAGCGTTTTTATGGTCAACAGCAGTATGGCTAGAATGGGTGACTCGCCGTATACTGGCAAGCTTAGTGGATGTAACACAGTAAGCCGACTAGGAACCAAACCATGAATGCTGCCCCTATTACTGACGCCCTTGCAAGCTACGCTATTAGCTCCTCTGCAAATATTCCTAACAGCGCATGTCACATTGCGAGGCTCTCAGCACTTGATTGGCTCGCGGTGAGTATTGCTGGGCGTGATGAGCCTGTCAGTCAGATTGTTCGTGGCATGATCGAAGCAGAAGGCGGTACGGCTCAGGCTGGTGTATTTGGCACCGCACAAAAATATCCCGCACGCGCCGCAGCACTAGCCAATGGTACGATTTCACACGCGTTAGACTATGATGACACGCACTTCCTGCACATTGGTCACCCCAGCGTAGGCATTATGCCAGCGGCCTTAGCGGTAGCGCAGCAAACGGGTAGCACGATCGATGAATGGTTAGATGCTGCATTAATGGGTATGGAAGCGTCTTGTCGAGTGGGTGATTGGCTGGGTCGAGCACATTATAAGATAGGTTTTCATCAAACCGCGACCGCTGGCAGCATTGGTTCCGTCGTGGCAGCAGCACGTTTACTGAAACTCACTGAGGAGCAAACTCGGTATGCGATAGGTCTAGCGGCAACCCGTACCTCTGGCTTAAAATGCCAATTTGGCACAATGGGCAAGCCGTATCATGCAGGCATGGCCGCCGCGAATGGTGTAGAGGCGGTAACATTAGCCGCATCAGGTTTTATCTCACGGCCCGATGCCTTGGAGTGTGAGCAAGGGTTAGCATGGACGCACCATGCAGCGTGTCATGCGTTAGCGTTTGATGGATTAGGTGATATTTATGTATTCGAATCTGTGCAGCACAAGTTACATGCCTGCTGTCATGGCACGCATGCTGCCCTAGAAGCCATTATCGAGGCGCGTGATACCCATCAAATCACACCAGAATCAGTCGAAAAAATCCTAATACACACCCAAGCTCCTTGGCTGAAGGTCTGTGATATTCCGGAGCCAGCAACAGGTTTAGAAGCCAAATTTAGCTACCGCATGACCAGCGCCATGGTGCTACAAGGTTACGATACTGCCGCCATTACCACCTTTGAAGATGCGTTGTGTAAGGCCCCAGCGCTGATTGCTTTACGTGACAAGGTAACAGCCGTTGCTGATGATGCAATGACCGAAACACAGTCGACGGTCACGTTTACTTTAAAGGGGTGTAAAGAAATCACTGTATTTCACGATTTGGCAGGCTCAACACCTTATGAAAAACGGGCACAGAAGGTAAAAGCGAAGGCTGCCACTTTGCTGGGGCAAGATTTGATGGCACGCATTTGGGCGGTTATCGAGGGTGATACGACCGATTTAGATGCGTTGGCTTTTGTGTTTAATCAGTCGTCATAACCTGTGGGTTGGCGCGATAAAAAGCTCAGGCCTATCCCCAATACTAGAATGATTGCGCCCACTGGCCCTAACCATGACATGTACCCCGCCGCTAAGATAATGCCACCAATCACAGCGCCTAACCCTTGACCAATGTACATGCCTGAGGTGCTCAGTGCCATCGTGGCTGATGCTAACTCAGGAGCCGTACCAATCTGACGGGTCTGTTGCGCTGCGTGTACGCTGATAAACACCATTCCCCAAGGCACTAATAGCACTAAACTCACCCAAATATTGTCTACAAAGGGGAAGAAAGCGAGCGGTATTGCAATCATTAGCATTGAGATATTAACTACTTTCTCAGCGCCTAGGCGGTCTATCACCTGACTGACTAGTAAGTTGCCAAGCACACCCCACATACCCAACCAAACTAAGACGAGGCTGAATTGTTCAATGCTTAAATTCACTTGATCTCGCATGACAGGCGCCATGTAAGCAAATAGAACAAACTGCCCAGCTGAATACATGACCGTAACCAATGCCCCACGTACTAATAGTGGGTGTTTCCAAAGTGCAATCCAGTCAGCTTGTTTCAATGCGGGCGGTTTCAGACCCGTAGGGAGTTTTAGCCATAGCCATAAAGCACTGAGTAACGACAGCACAGCGACGACTAGAAAGGCTTCTTGCCAACCGTAGTGCCCACTAACCCACGCAGCCATAGGCACGCCCACAACCATGGCGCCACCCCAGCCCAGCATAACGAGTGAAATCGCTTTACCTCGTTGCCCAACAGGCACCAACATACCTGCACAGACAGCAGACTGGGCGGTGAAAATCGCTGGTGCAAGGACAGTTAACATGCGCATTGGGAGTAAACTGGCAAAGTTAGGCATCGCGACACTAACGGTTAGTAAAAAAGCGTACCAGAGCAAGGAAAATGTCAGCAGTTTGCGCCGATCAATCGAACCAATAAAGGTTGCAAGAAACGGGGCGCTCACACACATACTAACGGCCGCGGCTGAGATAAGTTGCCCAGCGGTTGCAGTGGAGACTTGCAGTGAGGTAGCTAAGTCATTCAGTGCGCCAAACACCACTAGCACACCGGAGCCAATAATCAAGTTGCCAAACATTAAGGCCCAAATGGCCGGTGGCATTGCAGTAGTTCTATCCGTCATATGGGTAGGTCAAACGTACAACCCCTGCTGTTAAGCCGTAAATAATCACCCGCATCCAGGGAAACGATGTCACCTAATTCAGCCAGTTCATGTAAAATACTGCTGGTTAGCCTGCCTGACATACCGTAACGCACGCTAACCAGCGGCACTTCTTGGCCCTCAATCACTGTCTCATCTAGCCAAAGTGAATTGTTCTCATCCAACACTACGACATCGCCATAGCTGCTGGTAAACACTAACGCTTGCTGGGGTGTTTGTGGGTTTTGCACCGTTAGCTGGGTCATAAGAAAAGGCGTAGTGTGTACACTTATCTTCATCTGTTCAACAGGTGTTTTTAGATAGTACTCACCTTCTTCAAACCACAGCACGCTTGAAAACAACTTAACGAGCGCCTCACGTTTGATCAGCCCGCCTTCATGTAGCCAGCTGCCATCATGCTGGATGACGATATCAATGTCGCCTCGATGGGTTGGCTCCCACAGGTGAACGGGTGGGTGACCACTTGCAGTTAAGGGCGCTAGGTTGTTCGCTAAGGCATCTAGGGTGCTCATGATTATTGCTCTTATCTTGGTTAGTGAGTGCGATCGCTTAATGTAACAATATCTACTTCGTGCTGCTCACATACCTCAGCTAGCGCTGGTGAATCTAAAGCATCAATAAACAACGCCTTTAGCTGTGAAACATGCCCGACTTTGACGGGTGCATTGCGCTCTAGCTTGGTCGTATCAGTTACTAAAAAGCAGTGACGGGCACTGTCTAAAATTGCCTGAGCAACACGTACCTCACGGTAGTCATAGTCCAATAAGGTGCCATCGACATCAAGTGCAGAGATGCCAATCACTGCAAAATCTAAGCGAAATTGCTTTACAAAATCGACAGTCGCTTCACCGATAATTGCACGGTCAGCATGGCGCAGCACGCCGCCTGCGACAATCACTTCAAACGTTGGGTTTTGAATCAAAATATTCGCCACATTGAGGTTGTTTGTCACCACCATAAGGTCTTTATGGTTTAACAACGCTTCTGCCACGGCCTCTGTGGTTGTGCCAATATTGATAAACAGCGAGCTTTTATTAGGAATCTGCTCAGCGCAGAGCTTGGCAAGTTTCTGTTTTTCCGCTGACGCTATAGTGCGGCGTTGCTCATAGCCTACATTACTCACCCCGGACTCTAGTACCGCTCCCCCGTGAACTCGGACTAATAAATCGGCATCGCAAAGCCCTGTCAAATCCTTGCGGATAGTTTGCGGCGTCACATTAAACTGCTCGACCAATTCCTCAACTAGCACTTGGCCATTCGCCTTGGCTGCATTGAGAATGCTTTGTTGACGTAGTGATAGGCTCATGAGCTTTCCACATGACCATGATGCAAGGTGCGAGTGCTAGACAGGGGCGATAGTGAATCGTACAGTGCCAGTGCCATGCCTTTCACATAGGGGCGTCGCGCCCAGTCATCCCGTGCAAACAGTGACAGGTTGACATACACAGGAGGTGAAAATTCTCGTATCGCTATATTGTCTTCAGGTGATAGCACGAGTGGGTCAACCAAAGCAACCCCGGCACCTGCTTCAACCATTATGACCATGGTGCGCTGAGTACTGGCTTCAATAACCCCTTTACCATGACTCTCTTGCGAGGCCGCAATTCCATTAGCTTCCAGCGCAATACGCAGCGCACTGCCTTCAGTTAGGCGGATTTGCCGATAGGTTTGTAGATCGTTTTCATGCACCACCTGCTGCTTAGCCAACGGGCAGTCTGGCGGCATCACACATACAATGCGCATCGCAATCGTTGCAAAGGTGCTAATGCCTGGCTCATTAACGCTGCCAATGGCCGCAGCAATGTCCAGCTCACCATCCGCGAGTTTTTGAATGAGTTGTTGCTTGGTATGGCTTTCCAAACGGATTGATAATTTAGAGTACTCGGTAGAATAGCGTGCAATACAGCGGGCTAGTTCCCCATGAATGAAAGCCGTCATGACCCCTACGGAGACTTCGGGTAGGGATTGGCCCTGCATTTCTTTGGCAAGCGTTTTGACACGGTTTAATGCAACCAATACGCGTTTGCCTTCTTCTGCAATGCGCAGGCACTCTGAAGTGGGGAATAGGTCTTTTCCAACGGGTGAGAGCAAGCTTAAACCTAGCTCAGTTTGAATGGCGTACAGCGATTCTGCCAGTGCGGAGGGCGAGAGGGATAATTGCTTAGCAGCTGCTAGTGAAGAGCCCGCTGAGGTCAGTGCTGCGAGTAGCTGCAATTTTTCAAGAGTAATCGCGTCCTTATCCATTTCTTAAGCCAATAGTCGAATAAGGCGAAGGTAACATTCATCGGACTCATTTAGCAAAAGAAAGGCTTAGACAATCAGTCGGCCAACGGTTGCCGCAATACCGACTGACACCGTACTCCCTGAGTTAAATGCGAGATAATCACTCTGGATGCCGTCTGAAAAAATCACTCCATCCTCTGGCATTAA
>JBMZDT010000120.1:0-6372 GCA_049614505.1 Leucothrix sp. | reverse complement strand
GCACCAAAAACGGCACCGCAGGCTGTGCGTAGCTAGGATCGATAAACTGCACAAAGAACGACAAGTAAAACAGGATCGCTTTGGGGTTTAACACACTCACCAGTAGTGCTTTCTTAAACGGTGCTTCTTTACTGAGTGGTTGGGTATTCACTTCATCCAACACCGCTTGCACACGCTTATCTTTAGGCCAAGTGTCCCAAGCAGACCAAATCAGCTTAAAACCGATGTATGCCAGATACGCCGCACCAACAAACTGCACGATATTAAACAAAAAGGGATATCTAGTGAGCAAGGTGACCGCGCCAGCAGCCGTCGCCAGCATCAGAATTGCGTCACCTAAAAACACGCCCAACGCTGCCCGCCAGCCCATTTTCACACCGCGCTGCGCAGACAGTGTCAGTACATACAAAGAGTTAGGGCCCGGCAGTAAAACGATTAGGATCGTCCCTAATAAATAGGTCATAAAGTTAACAACGCCAAATGCTTCCATGATGCTTTTTTCCATAAAGTGATAGACACAGAAGATCAGCCGCTGCTTAGCCAGATGCTTCCGCTTTGACCTGCCGCTCAATACGGATCGTATAAAACGTTAATAACAACGCACAGCTACTGGCTAAAACGATACAAATAACCAATGGCGCTGCCCCAGATGTCTCTGTCAACAGGAACCCCGCAATCGCTGAAAAGGCGGCTCCACCAAAGGTTAGCACCGCGCCCCCTAGCCCAGAGGCTGAACCCGCTAAACTGGGGTTTATATCCAATAAGCCTGCGGTTGCATTAGGTAGCACCATGCCATTTCCCAACCCAATAGCGAATGTAAACAGATAAAATCCTAAAGGGTGTTCAACACCTGAAACAATGACTATCAAGCAAGTCAACATCGGAATAAATACTAATAAGCCACCTATGATCAACATTTTTTCAAGCCCTAGCACCCTTGAAAAGCGGCCACTAATGAAATTACCAACAATGTAGCCCATCGGCGTAAACATGAGATACCAACCAATCTGCTCTGGCGCTAGGTGATAAACAACGGCTCCAACATAAGGGGCACCACCGAGGTATGCAAAGTAGCACGATGCTGAAAAGGCTGTCGTTAAAGCGTATCCCCAAAACCGCCTTGAGGTTACTAATGCTGGGTAGGCTTTAAACTGCTCAGTAAAGCTTGCAGAGCGGTCTAAGTTGGTCTCACCATAATCAAAAAATGACAGCACAAAAACAAACACGCCAGCGCCAGTCAGCACATAAAAATTTGCTTGCCAGCCAAACAAAGCGCCTAAATAACCACCTAAAGGCGGCGTTAGCATGGGTGCCAGCGCCATGCCCATTGTGATATAGCCAATTAAACTTGCCGCTTTTTCACGACCAACCATATCCCTTACCGACGCTCGGGACACAGCAGTGCCTCCAACAACGATCGCCTGAGCCAATCGATACGCCATAAATTCGTTAAAGTCAGTCGCTTGAGCGGCACCGATGGATGCCAATATGAATATCAATAAGCACACCATTAAAACAGAGCGACGCCCAAAGCGATCTGAAAACGGCCCAATAAAAATCTGCAATAACCCTGTGAGTACTAAAAAACCCGTCACTGCAAACTGCATCACCGAATAGGGGGTATCAAAAAACGCTGCCATTGCCGGCAGTGAAGGAAGAAAAATATTCAGAGGAATCGACGCAACGGCAACTAAAGCAACCATTGTAAAAATCGACGGCGGAGTACTTCGATCTAAGAATCGAGGGTTAGGAAGTTGGGTCATTAAAGCATTGCTCAAACAGAATACGGGTATCAAAGTCCTGGTGAATGCCCGGATCATCAACGGCTAGCAGTGTAAGGGTTTTGTGGTATTTCTGAAATAAAACCTTTGCACCTTGATCACCTTTCAATGCCAGTAGCTCATTTCTGTATTTGGCGTTAAAACCGACGGGATGGCCACGTTTGTTTTGACACTGTGGTGAGCTAATGTCGGCAC
Organism: Leucothrix sp.; assembly: GCA_049614505.1. Lineage (GTDB taxonomy): Bacteria > Pseudomonadota > Gammaproteobacteria > Thiotrichales > Thiotrichaceae > Leucothrix. The sequence continues at coordinate 4,396 of JBMZDT010000120.1, read as the reverse complement.
CCTGCTTCAGCGCTGCAACGGTAACACGATATGTCTCTGGCTTGATTACAGGCATATCCGCCAATGCAATGAGGTAGGCATGGGGCTTGGTATCGTCAAAGTAACAAATCCCAGATTTAAGGCTTTCACTCATGCCTAAGGCAGCGGTTGGGCAAATGACCGTTTTGAAGCCCTCCCCTACAAACATTGCTGCTAAAGCCGGATTTTCTGGTGGAATCACTACCACTAGCGCCTCAACATGGCTTGCCAAGTTGCGAGCAGACTGTAGGCCCATAGGTGTTTTATCTGGCAGTAAGGCCATGCACTTATTACTGCCAAAGCGGCTACTTTGACCTGCGGCAAGCAGGATACCCACGACCCTACTCACCGCTATCCCTTTTACTCAGTGAAGAAACCATCAGTACTTGCAAACACGCTCTTCGCAAACTCATGATGCTCCACTTGAAGCACATCAACCATTTTTTCTGTTTGACGGATGACCTGCTCAAGCTTATCCACTTCATTTAACAGCAGCCAAACCCGGCTCTTTGCCCCATCCGTTCCTTGAATGGGCCTGACCATAATGCCTTCGAGGTTGTAGGAACGACGTGAAAACAGGCCGCAAATATGAGACATCACACCGGGGTGGTTATTAACCGTCAGTCGCAGTACCGATTGCTGACGCTCAACAGCACTTGTTGTCATAACAGCACTCATTCGGCTTCTCCTCCAATCATGTCAACATTAGCACCACCGGGTGCAACCATGGGATACACCATTTCTGTTTCGCTAATTGGTAAATTAATCACGCAAGGACCATGCGCTAGCAAGGCGTTTTTCAAATCAGTTATTGGGTCTTCAGAATGATTCAGGTCTACCCCTTTAACTCCCATCGCTTCAGCGGCTTTGGCGAAATCAACGGTTTGTTGGAATTTTACGGCATTCAGATTTTTCTTATAGAACAAGGTCTGCTGCTGGCGTACTAAACCAAGATGGCCGTTGTTCAAAATAATAATCTTCACGTCCAAATTTTCTTCAGCAGCGGTGGCCATTTCTTGAATATTCATCATGAAACTTCCATCGCCCGAAAAGCAAACACTCTTGCGATGTGGCTGAGCCAATGCGACACCAATAGCGGCAGGCAGGCCAAAACCCATTGTGCCTAAACCGCCAGAGCTAATCCATTGTCGCGGTCTATTAAATGGATAGGCTTGAGCGACCCACATTTGATGCTGCCCCACATCCGTACTGATGTTAGCTTCATCATCCAATATGTCAGCCACCGCTTTTATCGCACCATAAGGCCGGAACAGACTGTCTTCGCCTTCTAACACTAGAGGGTGTGCTGCTGTTAGCTGATCTACTCGCTGCTGCCAAAGTGGACGCTGCATTGCTTCTAGCTGCTGATTAGCAATCGTTAATACTTCGCCAACATCGGCCTGAATGGATAGGACGGGGTTCTTGATTTTACCAATTTCACTGCGATCAATGTCGACATGGATAATGTCTGCTTGTGGGCAAAATGCTTCAACTTTACCCGTTGCACGGTCATCAAAGCGCACACCCAAGCCAATCAACAGGTCACATTCTTCCAACAAATAATTGGTATAGCGAGCACCATGCATGCCTAACATACCCAATGATAAGCGATGATCGTCTGGTAAAATGCCAAGTCCCATAAAGGTTTGTACCGTTGGGATATCTAACTTTTCAGCAAACTCACGAAGTTGCTCGCAAGCACCCGAGTAAACGATTCCACCGCCAATCATAAGTAAGGGCTTGTGAGACTCACGGATCTTGGCCAGCATGGCTTCAACAGATCGCTCATCAAACTCAGGCGCTTCGATGGCACCTAGTGGCTCTGGCCACTCCGTTACATCAACCATTTCATTTTGTACGTCTTTCGGCACATCAATCGATACAGGCCCTGGACGACCTGACAGTGCGATTCTAAATGCCTCAGGAATTACCGTTAATAGCTCTTCTGCTGAACGCACCATCCAATTGTGTTTGGTGATTGGTAGCATCAATCCAAAGGTATCAATTTCCTGAAACGCATCGGTGCCTATCATTTGTTGCGGTACTTGACCAGTAATCGCAATTAATGGAACCGAGTCCAAACGCGCATCCGCCACGGCCGTTATTAAGTTACTGGCTCCAGGGCCAGAGCTTGCAAAACACACTTGTGCTTTGCCTGACACCCGCGCCATACCCTGCGCAATGAAACCCGCGCCTTGTTCATGCCTAGCAAGGACATGTTGAATAGTACTATTGCTGAGTGAATCATAAATCGGTAAGTTGGCACCACCTGGTACACCCGCAATATGGGTGACACCTTGGCGTTCTAATAACTTAATAATTATTTGCGATCCAGATAGGCGCTGCGAGGTTTCTGGGGTAGGATTGTTGGCTGATTCAATCATGATTTCACTCGATCTCTGGTCTTATGTCTGTTTAAATTATTGGCAAAAAAAAACCCTCCGACTTTCGCCGCAGGGTTTTTAGAATTTTTCTCTAATCAACCGCTACGGCAAGGTCTCGTTGACCACCACGACAGACACCAGCAGACCCACCACAAGCATTGGCTTGGATAAATGGATTAAACAATGGCTGTGTTGTTGGTTCATAACGAAACGGGCTTGGTATTGGTTAATCCTTGACAATAATTCAAAGCAAGGATTGAGGTCAAGAAAAATCTATGAATCCTTAATAGTTACCATCAAGGTAGACCCACTTCCCGTTTTCACGCGTAAAATAACTGGTTTCATAAAGCGTATACTCTTTACCCTCTGCATGATAGCGGGCAACAAATTCAACACTACCTTCAGCATCTAGCATCATGCCTTTACACGTGCTGACAATGCGTAGGCTTAGCCACGTATCAGCCTGGTTTTTTCTAAGTGTTTTCTTACTCGGTCGGGTGAGTTTAGACCAGCTTTTGTGAAGATACTTATCATTACTGAGCGCATAGGCACTGTAACGAGCGCGCATTAAAATCTCAGCAGTGGGCGCGGTGGCTTTTTCTATGTGATACGGCTCACAGCAATCGGCATAGGCTTTATCGGATTGGCATGGACACTGCATATTCTAAACCTTTTAAGTACTGTACTTGATCTGTCAATGTTAAAGTGCAATGTAGTTTGTAATCCCTACAATCTTATCTTCAGGGTGATGGTTAACGTACAAAACAGACGTTTCAGTGCCCGCACAGATCCGTTCAATAAGCACTAAGACTAACTGTCGATTCATTTCATCCAAGCCTAAACAAGGTTCGTCCAAAATTAATAATGGCGGATGTTTCACCATAGCCCGCGCAATCAAAAGCAAACGCTGATCACCATAAGACAGTTTATTAAACGGCTTATCTGCTCGCTCACTCATACCCAACAGGGCTAACCAGTCATTCGCTATCGCTACTTCTGTATCTGTTGGTTTGGCATATAAACCAATACTGTCATAGAAACCTGAGATGATCACATTTCTGACACTCACACTAACGCGATATTCCCACTGTAACGCAGTAGAAACATAACCAATGTACTGTTTAATTTGCCAAATACTCTCCCCACTGCCACGTTGAAAACCAAACACAAAAATATCATTCACATAGCATTGCGGGTGATCGCCAGTGATGAGTGATAACAAACAGGTTTTACCGCTGCCATTAGGCCCGCTGAGCTGCCAATGTTGATTTTGCTCTATCGTCCAATTCAAGTCTTTAAAGATAACCGTGTCGCCATATTGAATCTTGGCATTATTCAATCGAACTAAGGGCTGTGCAGGGTCAAGTGGGGGTAGCGCCGTGTTCACATCGGCAGCTGGCACCTTCAAATCCGTGGTTTTCAAATGCAGCAGCTGGTGTAGTTCTGCATAGGATTTCTCATCGGATCGATTGATTTGGTGAAGCAATTCACCTGCCTCAACATAGGCAATGTGCGTGACAAAATCGGGGCATTCATCTAATCGATTAAGCACCAATACCATGGGAATAGTATTTTCCAAGGTTTTCAGATATTCCTGTAGCACGGGTAAAGTGTTGACATCTAGACCATCGAAAGGCTCATCTAAAATGAGCAAGTCTGGCTTGCTGATCAGCGCCCGAATCAGCAGCATCTTGCGTGTTTCACCCGTGGATAGCTTGCGAAACGCGCGGTCGAGTAAGGGTTCTAAACCAAACTTTATGACTAACTCATCAGCCAATGACTGATCGCCGTTATGCTCAGTTACCGCTTCAAGCAATACTTCACGTACTGTCGTGCCAACCGCAATCACATCCATTATATCGGCGTCATCTTTCTTTAGTTCTTGCGTGATCATCTCCTCTTGGGCCTCAAAGGAGACAATACCCACTTTAGCGGGTAAACCTTCAAGTGTACCTGACACCACTTTCCCAGCACCTGCAAGCACAGCCGCTAGG
>JBMZDT010000119.1:0-6374 GCA_049614505.1 Leucothrix sp. | reverse complement strand
CCCGGCGAAATCATTCTCAAACACAATCAGTCTTACGACACGCCTGTTTTATACACGTCCCACACTGACAGTGGACTATCCACCGTGTCACAGCAATTTCACCAGTACGCTAGGAATAAACTGTTACCCCGATGGACACGTACTCCTCGACCAGTGCATGCCAACAGCTGGGAGGCCCTGTATTTTGACCACGACATGGATAAGCTCATTGCATTGGTCGATGCCGCACACGCCACGGGTGCCGAACGCTTTATACTAGATGATGGCTGGTTTACAGGGCGGCGCTCAGACAATGCAGGGCTGGGTGATTGGCAAGTTGATGAGGCGGTTTATCCTGATGGTTTACATCCTTTAGCGAATCATATTAGATCTAGAGGCATGCAGTTTGGCCTCTGGTTTGAACCAGAAATGGTGAACCCAAACAGTGCGTTATTTAGAGCACACCCCGAATGGGTATTGCAACACTCACCCTACCCATTAGTGCCTGCACGCAATCAGGAAGTGTTAGACCTTAGTCAACCCGATCTATTTGCCTACCTACTCAATGCGATATCCATGCTAGTCAATGAGTACCGTATTGACTACATCAAATGGGACATGAATCGCGATACTTTGAATGCCGGTGCCAAGCAAACAGCATCGCAACATCAACAAATTGTAGCGGTTTATCGCTTGATGGCGACCTTGAACCAACGACACCCCACGCTTGAAATTGAAAGCTGCGCCTCGGGTGGGGCACGCGTTGATTTTGGGATTTTGCAACACACCGGCAGGGTGTGGACATCAGACAATATCGACCCTATCGAGCGCATTAGCATCCAACAGGGGTTTAGCCTGTTCTTCCCACCTGAAATTATGGGCGCTCACATTGGCTCTAAAACCGCTCATTTAACGGGTCGGCAAACCAGCCTCGATACGCGCGCCATTGTCGCCCTCCAAGGGCAAACCGGCTTTGAATTCGACAGCCGCAAACTCGATACTGAAGAGCGTGAAACCGTTCGGTACTATAGCAATATTTACAAGCAACACCGTGACTGGCTAGCGGAGGCTAAGCTATGGCGCCTACCAACGATCCAGCACTGCATACATGCACAAGGGATGGTTTCTCAGGATAAAGCGCAGTCACTCTGGACTGTTGTCAGCGATGGTAGCCACTTGCAAGCAACACCCGGCAAATTAGCCCTACATGGACTACAAACGGATGCCGCCTATGAAATCACCTGCCTGAATGACAATCTGCCAGCTTTGGCCCACTTTGCCAAAGCATTGCCTTTATGGATGACTCACCCTCCATTCACACTCAGTGGCGAACTGCTAATGAAAATAGGATTAATGCTCCCCTATATGCCACCACAGACTGCACTGTTATTGAGCTGCAGGATGCTCTGAAGCCATCGATGACTTACCCCATTTAATTTAGCGAAACACTGACCACAGAACCTATGAGTATGAACCCATTACAACAACCTTTTATTGAACGCTTCGCAGAAAGTGACCACTCTATTCGCGTGTTTTATGCACCAGGTAGGGTGAACTTAATTGGTGACCATACGGATTACAGTGGCGGCTTAGTGTTCCCCTGCGCAATCAACAGCGGTACAACGCTGCTGATTCGTAAGCGTGATGATGACAGGGTAAAATTGGCCTCGATGAACTTCGAACTCATGGCTTCTCTGCAGCCTGATGAGCTTAATCAAAAATATGGCGACAACTGGATCAACTATGTACTGGGTGTGATCGATCAGTTTCGCCAACGCGGTATTGAAACAACGGGCTTTGAGTGTTTATTCAGCGGCAATATTCCAAATGGTGGCGGGCTCTCTTCATCAGCCTCACTCGAAGTGGTCACCGCTTTTGCACTCAACCAATTATATAGTGCAGGCTTTAGCGAGATAGAGCTGGTCAAAATGGCACTGGCCGCTGAGAATGATTTTGTCGGTGTTAACTGTGGCATTATGGATCAGTACGCTATTGCTATGGCGCAAAAAGAGCATGCCATGATGCTGGATTGCAATACATTGGAGTGCACGCAAGTACCACTAGCACTGGATAATTATCAGATTGTTATTGTTAATTCCAACCAGCGCCGTGACCTAGTTGATTCAAAATATAACGAACGATTTGCAGAATGTCAGCAAGCCACACATGATATGCAAAAGCATTTGGAAATTACCCAGCTAGCTGAAATCAGCCCCCAGCAGCTTGCCGCCAATCTTAAACATTTTAGTAGCGAGGCAGTCGCTAACCGAGCTCAACACGTTATTAGCGAGCATCACCGAGTGCGTGAAGCTGTTGACGCTTTGACTAATAACGAGCTAGAACGCTTTGGGCAGTTGATGAATGAATCACATCAGTCAATGAGTCAATATTTTCAAGCATCTACTGAGATTATCGACCAATTGATTGCAATTTCGTTAGAGACTGAGGGCGTGATCGGTGCACGCATGACAGGGGGTGGCTTTGGGGGCTGTACCGTTAATTTAGTGAAAACGTCGCAAGTACAGCACTTTATTGACTCGGTTGGCCAACGCTATAAAGCGGCCTGTGGCCTGACGGCTGATTTCTACCCGACCCGCAGTGATAGCGGCATGAGAGAGTTGAGCTAATGTCCCACTCTATGCCTCAAGGCAATTGGGAACGCCGCTGGCACCCACTCCTATCGCAATGGGTCATTATCGCAGCGACAACGGGTAATCGCCCTTGGAATGGTGCTGTTGTTGGTGGAAACGTGCCAACGCTCCCAACACATGATGAGCACTGCTACCTATGCCCCAACAATACACGCGCTAATGGCACGGTCAATGCTGGCTATGTTGGCCCGTGGGCATTTGATAATGACTATGCTTCATTTTCTGCTGAAGCACCAATTTTTGATGATGAAATCAGCAGCCCATTGATGCGCCGTGAGACAAATCGTGGCCGTTGCCGCGTGCTGTGCTGGACGGAAGATCACAGCAAAACCTTAGCGAGTGTAAGCCAATGCACAATGCAGGCTGTGGCGCGCTTGTGGCAACAGGAATACACCAACTTATCGCAAGACCCTGATATCCAGCAGGTATTAATTTTTGAAAACAAAGGCCAAGAAATCGGCGTATCAAATCCACACCCGCATGGGCAAATTTACGCCACAAACTTTGTGGGTGACAGCTTTAGTCGAATACGAAGCAGCCAAGTAGCTTGGGCCGATGAACATAACTCAAACCTATTCATGGATTTGATTGCACGCCCTGAATACCAATGCAGCTTAAAAATTGCTGAGAATGAGCACTCCATCGCGATCATTCCTTATTTTGCACGGTTTGCCTATGAGTGCTGGGTCATTCCAAAACAGCGTGTACAACACATTGGCCAACTCAATACGACAGCCCTAAATGACCTCGCCGCACTCTATCAGGACATGGCAAAGGCTTATAATGTCCTGTTCCAGCGTGAAAGCCCCAATATCACCCTACTCTATAACGCCCCTTGTGACGATCATGCTGAGAATAGCCATTGGCAATTCCACATCGTGATGCAGCCACCGCTGCGCGAACCCGACAAGCTTAAATATTTAGCAGGGTATGAGTCAGGTAGCGCCAATATCGTTAATCCTGTGCAACCTGAAATTGCAGCAGCGCGTTTGAGGGAAGCTTTTTTGGCTGTGGAGGCGACCGCATGAAGCTGGGTGTTTGTTATTACCCCGAACATTGGCCAGAAAGCCTGTGGGAGCAAGATGCTGCTGAAATGGTAGCAACGGGTATCGAGTGGGTGCGTGTGGGTGAATTTGCTTGGAGCCGCTATGAACCCAATCCGGGCGAATATCATTGGGAATGGCTGCATCGGTCGCTCGACATTTTAGGCGCAGCAGGTTTGAAAGTTGTGCTAGGTACCCCAACGGCTACCCCGCCTAAATGGCTGATGGATCAGCACCCAGAAATCATCGCATCAGACGAAGCAGGTAAGCCTCGGGGCTTTGGCTCACGCCGGCACTATTGCTTTTCATCCCTAATATACCGTGAACATTGCCAACGCATTGTTACTGAAATGGCAAAACAGTTTGGTGATCACCCCGCGGTTGCTGCATGGCAAACCGATAACGAATACGGCTGTCACGATACCATTATTAGCTACTCATCGGATGCAAAAAATACATTTAGACAGTGGTGTGCCAAACGTTTTAATAACGATATCCAAGCATTGAACCAGGCATGGGGTAATGTGTTCTGGAGTATGGAATATCGCTCATTTGAGGAAATTGAATTACCCAATCTCACCGTCACTGAAGCAAATCCCGCTCACAAACTCGACTTTTGGCGTTTCAGCAGCGATCAGGTGGTTAGTTATAACAAGCTACAAGCAGATAGCCTGCGCCAAGCATCACCCGGTCGAGCGTTAATTCATAATTACATGGGTAATTTTACCGACTTTGACCACAACGATGTGGCCGCCGATTTGGACATTGCCAGCTGGGATAGCTACCCGTTGGGTTTTCTTGATATGAGTCAGGCATCAGAGGTAGAAAAGTTACAATGGATGCGCACGGGGCATCCTGATTTTACCGCCTTTCACCATGACCTTTACCGAGGAGCCGGCAAAGGCCGACTTTGGGTGATGGAACAGCAGCCGGGACCTGTTAACTGGGCACCGCACAACCCATCACCACTAAATGGCATGGTACGGTTTTGGACTTGGGAAGCATTCTCGCACGGAGCAGAAGTAGTGAGTTATTTCCGCTGGCGGCAGGCTCCATTTGCCCAAGAGCAAATGCACAGTGCGTTAAAGCGGCCCGATAATAGTGCGGATATTGCGCTACACGAGGCCAAACAAACAGCGACAGAAATCAGCGAGCTATCCGGAGAACCTGAAGCACTGAAAAACACTGGCTTACTGCCAACTAGCACTGCGACACAACCTGAAAAAGACGTCGCTTTTATTTTCGACTACCAGAGCAACTGGTCGCTGCGTGTACAACCGCAAGGTGACAACTACGACCCATTAGGCTGGGCACAGACGCTATATACTGCCTGTCGCAGCTGCGGGGTCAATATTGATATTTTACCGCCTCAGGCAAATTTGGATGGCTATAAAACTATTGTTGTCGCCAATCAGCAGCTAGAAAACCAACCATTACTCGCCACCTTGAAGGCCAGCAACGCTCAGATCATTATTGGCCCACGGTGTTTTTCAAAAACGCAGCAATACCAAATACCTGCTAACTTAGCACCAGGTTCGCTTCAAGCATTAATCCCGCTAAAGGTTGTGAGAGTCGAATCGTTGAGCGATATTTGGTCTGATCAGGTTCACACAACGGGCAATGCAAGCACTCTAAAGCAATCGACCGACCCCCATGCAGAGGCCAAACTGACCATTACAAAATGGCGCGAATTCATAGAAACAGACTTAAAACCACATTACACATCAAACGATGGTTGGGGTTTTCTGTACCAATACAACAACATACATTATATTAACGGCTGCACAGATCAATGTAGCCTTAGTCAGCTGTTTATGCAGTTGCTCAGTCAAAATGAGTCACTGCAATTATCGCCTTGCCCTAGCGGATTGAGGCAGCAGAAACTTGGGCCATGGCAGTTCTTCTTCAACTACGGGCCAGAAGAACAGTCACTACCTAGTCACCGCCAACTGGTTTTGGGCGAGCACACCTTAGCTCAAGGCCAAATGGCAATTGTTAAACGTGAAAACTGATCTAGTTTTAGATCGATAATTGAGAAGAGGAAATCAAATGCACATGATTCAAAAAACTCTGATCACTTTAGCTGCGACCGTTGCGCTTTCTGCGTCTGCGCTAGCGGGTACTTTAGTGATTAACTCTGACCAAGCTGATCCAGCCCCTAAGGCTGCATTTGCTCAGGTTGTGAAGGACTTCGAAGCTGCAAATCCTGACATCAAAGTCAAGATGAACACCTTTGATAAAGAAGCCTACAAAACTGCGTTACGCAACTGGTTGGCGACTGAGCCGCCTGATGTTGTATTCTGGTACGCTGGAAACCGCATGAAGCAATTCGTTAGCAAAGATCTTTTTGAAGATGTTTCTGACATGTGGAAAGACGAAGGCCTGAACGAAAAAATGAGCACGGCTCAGCCTGCAATGACGATTGATGGTAAGCAATGGGGTGTCCCAACTACTTACTACCAGTGGGGTGTTTACTACCGTAAGGATATCTTCGCAAAGCTAGGAATCGAGATTCCCAAGACTTATGAAGAGTATCTAGCGGCTTGTGCGAAGATCAAAGAAGCAGGTATTGCACCAGTCACAATTGGTACTAAGTACTTGTGGACAGCTGCTGGCTGGTTCGACTACATGAATATGCGTACCAATGGTTTACAGTACCACATCGATCTAATGGATGGAAAAATCCCTTATACGGATGATG
>JBMZDT010000118.1:0-6378 GCA_049614505.1 Leucothrix sp. | reverse complement strand
AGGGTGAGGATGGAATTAAAGCTTACTGGGAAGAGAAAAATACCCACACAATTGACGGCAAGCCGACACAGATTTTTAAACAGTAAACCCTTGGGGAAACACTGAAGAGTTTAAAAATGGGTTGGTGTTTTTTGCTTCTGATTACCGCGATTGTTTCATCGGCTTAAACCATTGGTACATCGACTCAGTCCCTGCGTTGTCTACATTAGGCGCTGCGCTGCCTGTTGCTAAGTCGGTTTGGTTTATTGTGCGCATTTCCACGCTATAGCGCGTATGGCTTGAGGTGTTGGGCACGCTGGCGTGTAGGTGAGCACTGGAAAAGCTTAAAATATCCCCAGGTTGCAGCATGACTCTCACTACGTCCGCCTCATCAATTTCTGCCTGTGGGCTCGGTGCTGAAGGGTAGGGCGCTTTTAATCCAACAGGGGTGTTTCGGCGGCTTTCTAAGTGTTTTTCAAAGCACCATTCGGCTGTGTTATTAGCAAGGGGTTCCTGCCAATACTTCGGGTAAATCGCAATCGTACGCGTTGCTTCTAACTCATAAATGGGTGCCCACCAGTTAATCTGGCTATGAATATTACTTCCCCATGTATCGCGGTGGTGACTAATGTAAGCATTTCTTGCGCCACCGTGTCTATCGCCATAGGGCACGACGCGCAGTGGAAAATGGTCATAATGGGTGTTGCTAGTATCAACACCACAGGTTTGTAACGCCTTAAAAAATAAGGTTCGGCAGTCTTGGCTTTGTCGGAAACTTGTTTGAGCCATTGAGGTGTGGCTAATAAATGTTGTGGGGTCAAGCTGTGCTTGTGCAGTTGTGGGTTCAAGACCCTTTAGGGTGCGTTTTAATAATTCATCGGTCCAATTGATTAGTTCGTGCATGGCGTCGATGTTTTTATGAATCAGCAAATCCCCAGCAAAAATGATCTGTGCACGTTCTTGATCGCTGACGGGGTGGTCGGTGTGGATTATCTTCATATTATTAAAATTGAGTGTAGTTGAGGAGGTAAATAGCCTGGGTGCTTGATCAGGATGGTGCTTAAATGACCGCCTGTCGAATAATCAGGGGTTGGCCTACCCATTCATGCCTGTGCTTCATTTACACTGCTTAGCAAAGCCTGTACAGTATTTGTACTATTTCATAATAAAAATAACTTGGGGCTTATTATCATGAAAAGAACTACAGCACGCCTAACTCAGGCTGTTCTCCTTGGACTATTCACTAGTTTTCCTGTCATTTCAACCGCTCAAACGCCAACCGCAGGCATCGTGCAACCCAGTCAGGCTGCACAGCAGATGTTTGATAAGGGGCATGCACTCATTAAACAAAATCAGATTGCTCAGGGGATTAGCTTTCTTGATAGGGCTGCACGCGATGGGCATGGCGAAGCCGCTTATGAACTTGCGGCGCTATATGAAGCGGGTTTAGGCGTTCGACGAGATTATAATCGAGCAAAGCATTACTATGAAGTGGCCATTAAACGTGGTCATCGCAATGCACATTTCAACTTATCACTCATGTTCAATGGTGAAAAAGCACCGTTTAATGATTTATCGCGTGCGCGCCAACTCATGCAGGTAGTTGCGCAACAAGGGGATATTGAAGCACAGTTTGTACTGGCAACCATGATGAATACTAGCTCAGGTAATGTGTCCAGCCAACCAGCTCAAGCAGTACATTGGCTAGGTCGTGCCGCTAACCGTGGTCACGAGAAAGCACAGTTTCAACTGGGTATGCAGTACCTGAAAGGCATCAATGTTGCCAGAGATAGTCAAGCAGCGTTTCATTGGTTTAATAAAGCGGCCAAAAAGAATGTTGCAGGCGCTCATTTCAATCTTGCGCTAATGCACGAAAGAGGCGATGGGATATCGGCTAATATGAATACAGCGATTCGTTGGTATACAACGGCGGCTGATTTAGGCAATGCTAACGCCCAACAAAACCTTGGTATCAAATACCTGCTAGGTGAGCAAGTAGCGGCAAATACAACGAAGGCGTTAGATCTAATTACACGTGCGGCCACCAATGGCTTAAGAAACTCGCAGCTATTGCTGGGTCAGTTGTACCAGTCGGGTTACGAAGGTAAAATAAGAGTGAATATGGCTAAGGCAGAACGTTGGTATTTGCGAGCCGCTAAACAGGGCCAGCCGGATGCACAGTACCAGCTAGCACTTATTCTGTTGGAAAAGAAAAATCAGAAGGGCAGCGCGCATTTTTGGATTCAACAAGCCATTGCAGCGGGTCATCAAGATGCTATGAAACTTCAGGCTAAGTTATAAATGGCTTGCCACCTGTCAGATTTTTAAGCAATACTCAGCGGAGTGCCCTTATACTGTAAGGGTACTCTGTAAGAACATGTCGTTACCCCCGTTTGATGCGACATACCCCTAATAATAAAATGAGTGTCATATTATGAACAAAAAAATATTCCCTGTATTGGCAATTTTAACAGGCCTATTGTTTGGACAGGCTGCCTTTGCTGAACAATTCACCACACAAGATCTAAACCAAAAAATCATGCAAGAGTTAACCAGAGAGGATCTTTTAGATTCAACTCAAGATTATGTGATGGAAGAAACGGTTCGCCCACAAGCACGCCGCTCTCCGCTATTTGCCCATATTTTAGATGCAATGGTCAAAAATGCTACAATGGCTAAAGTAGACACTGTGCTGACAAAGCATAAGGGTTAATTAACTGCCGATAAAACCAAAATAACCGCCTGATTGGCGGTTATTTTGGTTTTATCGGATGTGTTAGATGATGTTCTAGAATTTCATGTCTTTCTTATCATAAACTAGGCCTTTATCAGCAGATTGCTCTTTAATGGCATCGAAAATCTGCGCATCCAGTGAGTTTTTCCCTAAACCAGTGGCTTCTACTTTCTTTTTTAAGTAAGCATCACGTTTTTCAGCTAGATCCTTAATTTCTGAACCCAGTGCTTTACGCTCTTTGTCTTTTCCTTCGATATAGGATTGTCTGGCAGCAGGTTTCATGACCTGTAGTTCAGCAGGTAGCGCGTCTTCTTCAATACTTTCCAGTGCAACATCACCACTAACGATTTCGGCAACTAGCTCTTTTTTACCCAGAAAGTTAAGTTTACCGCTAATGGACATGTTATAAGTCGCGCGTCGTGCTTGAGATGCGGTACTGGACTCACGGTGCAGTTTCTCACTGGCCGCCACTTTTGCCTTTTGCTTACGTTTTTCTTCAGCATTGCCGTAATAAATACGCGTTCGGTCCATTTTTTTGGATAGCTCTGCGAGTTCATCATCAAAGGGGGTGGCGATAGCGACTGCATTGCCTGAGTTTTCTACTCGAAAATAATGGCCTTGACCAAGCTTTGCGATACGTTTCCAGTTACGGGTCGTTGCTCCGTTGGTACCACTTTGTATGGCATTAATCACAATGCCTTTGTCTTGTGCAATGTTAATTGTTTGCGGGTATTGAACATCATTTTGATAATCCATGTGTGCGGGTGCATCGCCGACTAAGAAAATAACTTTGTAGGTATTTTGATCTTGGCTCCATGACATTTTGTGAACGGCGTCATAGATAGCCTGGTTCACACTCTCTGGGCCATCGCCGCCGCCCGCTGCCCGAAAGTCCATGAGCTTGGAATACATCGAGTCCAGATCATCAGATAAATCAATCGTTCGTGTGATATAAGCATCCCCTCGGTCACGATAGGCGACTAATCCCATGTTAATGTGTGGCGCAGTGCTTGCCTGTGCCATAGTACCTGCAATTGACCAAATCTTTTCTTTAGCTGCCTTGATCAGCCCGCTCATGCTGCCCGTGGTATCTAAAACAAACACGACTTCAATTTTGGGCTGGTTAATTGCCTCGCCGGGTTTAGGAGGGGTTTGTTGTGCAGGTGCCGCGCGTTTTGCGACAATCAGCTCACTGGCTTGCAATGATTGCTGAAATCCAAGGGTGCTGATTAATAAGGCTGTGCTGATCTTAATGAGACTCAAACGTTTAATGTTGTTCATTGTGACTCCTGTTTTTGAGTGGTTATCTGTTGAAATTTAATGATGGGATCAGTGTAGATAGGTCGCGTTTGTCGGAATAGGCACATCTTTGTAAAAACATCAGCATGGGTTTTACAAAAAAGTTACATTTCAGATTAAAAGCCTTGCTAGACTAGTTTGGCCAAACTATGTGGGTATCAGCATGTCACAAAACGCAACCATTCTTATTGTTGAAGATGAGCCAGCCATTCGAACCGGATTGGTTGATGTTTTTGTCTATCACGGCTACACCGTTGATTTTGCTGAACATGGTGAAACGGGGTTGGAGATGGCGCTCAGTGGTGCGTTTGACTTAATTTTGTTAGATGTCATGTTGCCTGGGATTGATGGGTTTGAAATCTGCAATCGCATTCGTGCGAAGAACCGTGATCAGGCGATCATTATGCTAACGGCTAAGAGTAACGATGAAGACATCATTAAAGGGTTGTCGCTAGGGGCGGATGATTACGTTGCTAAACCGTTTTCAGTGACGCAATTGGTGTTAAGGGTGCAGGCTGTATTGCGGCGTGCTAATAATGATGCAGGCCAAAGCGATGTCATTACACTGGATGCTGAGACTGAGATTGACTGTTTAAACCTATCGGGGAAAGCAGGTGGTGAGTCAGTTAGCTTCACACGGCGTGAGATTGATTTATTACAATATCTTGAAGCAAATTCACATCGGCCGGTGTCTCGGGACGAGCTATTGCACAAAGTGTGGGGCTACGCGGATGATTTAGAGCTGGAAACGCGTACGGTGGATATCCATATTGCAAAATTACGCAGAAAAATAGAGCGAGACTCGACCTCGCCAACATTTTTGGTCACGGTCAGAGGGGCAGGGTATAAATTGATGAGTGTACCCGTCAATAATGGATAAAAAGCGCTTACGCCGATGGCTATTGCTGTTTTTTCTGGCGCTATTGCTGCCTGCCGCACTACTGATCCAACAGTCTTATAGTCGTTTGAAATGGGAAGTCTTTCATCAACACCAAAAAATGGCTGCTGAGCTATCCCGGCGTATCGACAATCGTCTGACGCGGCTGATTACTATCGAAGATAATCGTACCTTTGCGGATTATTCTTATTTAAGTGGGGCTGATGGGGCGCAGCAGAAAGTGCCCGTGCGCTCTCCACTGTCCAATTACCCCATCGAATCTGAAATCCCTGGCGTGGTAGGGTACTTTCAAGTGGATGCGCAGGGGGTGTTAACGACTCCTTTGATGCCAACGGTCGACGACATTTACCCCGCCGATTCGAAAGAATTAGTGCAGCGTAATGCCGTGCGAAATCAGTTGCGGCAAATCTTAGCTGCCAATCAATTGGTCAGGGATGCTCCCGCTGAAGCGGTCGAAGTGAGCGGGGCTGTTGTAGAGGAAAAATTAGCGCCTGCGCCGACGGTTGAGGCTGAAGTTGCAATGGCTGACATAGCGGTTTCATCGTTGGGTGCTGAGTCTGACACCACGACAGTTTTTAAAAGTAAAGACCGTTCATTGGGTAGTAGCAGTAAGGCACAAGCCGTGCGTAAACCAATAGCCTTTGAGCAATTAAAAGAGCGTGGTAAGCAAATAGCCAGTAAAAATAGTTATGCGCAGGTTGAAGACATTGCCCTCAAGCAAAACTTCCAGCAAAAGGGTGAGAGTAGGCGACAGTCGCTAGCTGTTAAGAAAAAACGCGACGCAGTTTCTGAACGCTTAGAAAGACCCGCGGCTAAAATAGCGAGAGAGCAGTCTATGCCTAAGCCTATTCAGCAAAATATCCGTATTCGAACCTTTGAGAGCGATGTTGATCCATTTGAGTTTAGTTTACTCGACAGTGGGCACTTTGTGTTGTTTCGTAAGGTATGGCGAAATGGTCAGCGTTATACGCAAGGGCTGCTGATTAACCAGAAGC
The DNA here is from genome assembly GCA_049614505.1 of Leucothrix sp. Taxonomy (GTDB): domain Bacteria; phylum Pseudomonadota; class Gammaproteobacteria; order Thiotrichales; family Thiotrichaceae; genus Leucothrix. The sequence continues at coordinate 473 of JBMZDT010000118.1, read as the reverse complement.
AGTTTTTGTCATTGGTGCAAGATGAGTTTCTGAGTTCAGACTTATCACAGATGAGCGGTGTCTTGGTTGCCTATCAAGGCAATATACTGATCAGCTTTTCTGAATCGAATTTACAAACATCTCCCATCAAAAGTCAGGCACTAACGGGGGAGCAACTTTATCAAGTGCGACTCTCAGATCCTTTGAGTGATTTACAAATGATTTACAGTATTACTGACTTGCCTGTTGGTGCGGGTGGACGCGTGATCTTATGGCTGGCTTTGGTGATGGCGAGTGTATTGTTGGGTGGATTTTATATTATGTATCGGTTGGGGTTACGCCAGATCAATTTGGCAGCTCAGCAGCAGGATTTTGTTTCTGCGGTAAGCCACGAACTAAAAACACCTCTCACCTCAATTCGTATGTACGGTGAAATCTTAAAGCAAGGCTGGGCACCTGAAGAAAATAAGCGACGTTATTATGACTTTATTTAT
>JBMZDT010000117.1:0-6387 GCA_049614505.1 Leucothrix sp. | reverse complement strand
TGCGCAGGTTTGTTGGCACATTACTGTATTACTTCTGCGTTGCAGCTCGCACCTGCGGTGATTGTTTCACCAATGGATTTTTTACGGCTGCCCGTGATGGTTTTTATTGGCGCTATTTTTTATAATGAGCCATTCAATATTTGGATCATTGTCGGTGCACTGCTTATCTTTCTGGCTAATTTTTGGAATGTTTGGGAAGAAAGCCGACAAAAAACAATTTAATTTCTCAATTTACGTCAACGAATAAATGCGTCAGACGTTTACAACTTAAAGTCCCGTGAATCTTTTTCATCAAGTAAGTCTGCTGATACGTTTTACGGGACTTTTATTTTTTTAGGTTTTCGAGCTGCTGACAGAAAAATCTTCAAAAACTGTCAACCAATAATCAACTAGCTCGTTTACTACACAAGAGTCCTGTTTTTCAGTTTAGATAGGCCAAGGTAATTGTTTTGCAGGACTCTTTTTTTAACTTAAATAGTACGAACCGCTCTTCTGTTGTTTGATGCCTTTCACCACGTTACTATAAATTAATCAGAGAATTAATCTAAAATTAGGGCACTAGTCAACCAAACAATATGCAGTTCGTTAACTAGCCATAGAGTCCGGTATATCAGATAAATAGATCACGACACATTTTCTAGCCCTGATATACGGGACTCTAAATTCTAGCCTTTCACTGTAGACCTTGTACCCAATCTAGTAACTTTTGTAAGTGCTGTTTCTGCTGCTCGCTCAGGGCTCGCTGAGATATTTCCTGCATACTCTCTTGAAAGTCAGTAGCCGTAAAGTCGCAGCCATACTCACCGTCCATCAGCCTTGCTCGACAAAATTCTTGCCATTGCCATTGCTCTTGCTGATTTAAACTCTCTGGCCAGTTACGTGCCCGATAGCGAAACAATAAGGTTTGTAGGCGTGGGTCAGAAAACGCCACATGCTCAGATGCTAGGCGATCCGCTGATTGATTGATTACAAAATTACAGAGTTTACGATCCGCTGGATTGATAAAGCCGCTGTAGAGTGCGGTGTCAGCATCCAGTGGGGCACGTTCAGGTGAATCGCTGTAAAGTGTGTGCAGGCGATTCATTAATGTTGAGTCAGCCAGCAAGGCACGTTTATGTTGCTCTACTTGTTCCCAGTCAATAGCCCATTGTTCTGCCCGTTCATTAGTTAAGGTGCCAACAGGGGCTAACGCAGGGCATTTATTAATGAGTACGCCTTTAAGTGCAATGCGCGGCGTATCATCTATTTTGTCTTGGTTGGCGGTGTAGAGACTGGCAGCAATGGCTTCAACATTTGCTTCAAGTAATTGGGTTGGATCTTGTCGCAGGTCAAAGCAGATAATTTCGTTTTTATTAATGGGGTGTTGCAAAAGCGGAACGATGGGGGAGAGGCAGCCGTTTTCTACAGGCAGCATGCCAGAAACATGCAGCACCGTTTTTTGCGTTTGCAGGTTCAGCAACTCAGCCGCTTTTGCCTTTTGCCGCAGTGAAAAATAATAGTCAAACAGGCGAGGTTGTTTTGTTTTGATCAATTTTGCAATGGCAATTGTGGCCCGTACATCAACCAGCGCATCATGTGCGCCTGCGTGTTCAATGTCATTGGCCGCAGTCAGTGACTCTAGTTTGAAGCTGACCGCGCCAGACTCATGCTTGGGCCACACGATTCCATCGGGACGTAATGCGTGGGTCATACGAACCAAATCCAACAAATCCCAGCGGCTATTGCCGTTTTGCCATTCGCGAGCATAAGGGTCGATAAAGTTACGGTAGAAACCAAAACGGGTGACTTCATCATCAAAACGTAGGCTGTTGTAGCCGACCCCGCAGGTACCAGGCTGACTTAGTTCTTCATTGATGCGATGAAAAAAATCTGCTTCAGCGAGACCATCGGCAGCCGCTTTTTGCGGTGTGATGCCCGTAACAAGTAAGGCTTCAGGGTGTGGCAGGAAGTCAACGCAAGGTTGACAATACAGCATAATCGGCTCATCAATTATTTCTAATTCCAAATTAGTGCGAATACCTGCAAACTGTGAAGCTCGATCTTTTCGCGGATTGATTCCCCACGTTTCATAGTCATGCCAGAACAAGGTTGTTGATGCCATCTATGATCCAAATATATTGCAAACAGTAACCTATAATACACTGGATGCTTCTGCGAATGCAGCGATCGAATACAAATTAACACGGAGGGTTTTGCTATGTGGAATGCACGTTATAGCACCGAAGAGTATGTTTATGGAACGACACCCAATGATTTCTTGTTTGAGATGTCACGGTATATTAAAGGACCAAATGTTTTGTGTTTGGCAGAAGGCGAAGGACGTAACGCCGTTTTCTTAGCCCGTGAGGGGTTTCAGGTGTCTGCTGTTGATGCGTCCGCCGTCGGCTTGGAAAAAGCTGAAATTTTGGCGGATGAGAGTTATGTCAATATTAATACACAGGTGGCTGATTTAGCCAATTATGACATTGCAGTCGATGGCTGGGATGGTATCGTGTCTATCTTTTGTCATTTGCCACCGCCAATACGGAGGCAGTTGCATCGCAAGGTGGTCGCAGGGCTTAAGCCTGGAGGCGCATTAATATTGGAAGCCTATCGCCCTAAACAGCTCAAGTTTAAAACAGGGGGGCCACCAGAGTCTGAGTTTATGATGTCACTTGATGATCTTAAAGACGAGCTGGAAGGCTTGGAATTTTATCATGGTGCCGAATTAGATCGTGAGATATCAGAAGGGCGCTTACATGCAGGTGTTGGCGCGGTGGTGCAGTTGGTGGCAATTAAGCCTGATTGAGTTGGATACCACTTCTATCATCGCAGTAAACTGATAGAATGGCAGTATGAACGAATTATTAACAAAATTTAGCCAATTCATACTGCCATTACTCACCGCTAGCTTGTTAGCTGCCTGTGGTGGCGGTAGTGACGATAATGCCAGCAGCGCACCAGCAGGTTCACTCATTAAAGCTGAGGCGCTTAACACCTATACCGTCAATGGAAGTTTGCGCCTCATTGCCTTTTCAGTGGTTTCAGGTCGCAGCTATGATGTTGAGGTTGTAAAGCTAACCTATAATACAACGTTAGAGGCTGGGAATATCGTGCAAGCTTCCGGTATTGTGGCAATACCTAAAGCCAAGACTGGGCTTAGTCCATTATTAAGTTACCAGCATGCGACGGTGTTTAAAGACTCGGCGGTGCCGAGTAATGATCCGCTGTTTGATATGACGCCATTATTAGCCGCTTCTGCGGGCTTTGTGGCACTAGCACCTGATTACATAGGTTACGGCGAATCCAAAGCGCTAACCCACTCTTATATACAGGCGATTCCTTCAGCGAACAGCGTGATTGATTTGCTGCGTGCTGCTAAAACATACCTTCGGCAGCGTGATATTCCGCTAAACGACCAGCTGTTTTTAGCCGGTTATTCTGAGGGTGGCTACGCTACGTTAGCAACTCACCAGCGTATACAAACTCAGCTTGCCAATGAAATGACGGTAACCGCTAGTATTGCTGGCGGCGGGCCATATGATGTGCGCGGTATGGCCGATCAAATTATTCTAAATGAAACCAGCTTAGATTCTCCAGCTTACTTTGGATATGTTGTGCATGCCTATGACCGAATGTACGATTTGGACAATTTGACCCTACGGGCCATTGCCTCACCGCATCACATGACGATTGATAATTATTATGATGGTAATAGCACGGGTAGCACAATCAATGCCATTTTGCCGCGTAATACAGACGAACTATTTAACCCTTATTTTCAAAGCGAATACGCTGGCATTGCTGGTGAGCTAAGCCTTAAATACCGCTTAGATCAAAACGGTGTGTATGATTGGAAACCGACAGCGCCGGTCAAACTTTTTCATGGGCAAAACGACAGCTATGTTAGCTACGACAATGCCAGCAAAGCTCTGTCAACCATGCAGGCCAATGGTGCTGATTCAGTGACGTTGACTAATTGTGCTGCTGTACCTTCCAATCATCTTAACTGCGGCGTGGCGTTTGCTACCTTTGCTACTAACTACCTGTTGACCGTAGCAACGGATCGATAGGGCTAAAGCTGGGTTTCATTGCCGCGCTTTGCTTCGTTCTCTTTGATCCATTCTTGGTAGTCGCGTTTTGAACTGGTGAGGCTCAGAATAATGCCTAAACCGTCGTTTGGGGTCGTGCCATCTTCTGTGCTGATCCCTAGTGGAATCAAATTAATCACAGCACCTACTAATGCTGCAAATGCCAAGCTTTGTAGTGCGATTTGATAATAGTTGTCATTTTGTGAAAACAGTTGATCAGTGCCCAGAAATAGCCATATCCCAATAAATACTAGTAGCTCAATGCCAGGTCCCGCAAAGTAAATAAGTGCATGCTTGCCCCTGACATGATTGACATTGCGTGGTGCAATACTCACAAAACCTTCCAGAGGAATCATGCGAATCTCCATAGGTGCCCCAAACAGTCGGGTATTTAACAGTACCGAACCTAAACCGATAACGGTTTGTTTGACTTCCCAGCCGCACAGTTTGGCCATCATGGCATGACCGAATTCATGGAGAAATAATAGTGGCACCCAAAACAGAATGAAGAACAGCATCGACAGCTTTCTAGGCTCATAGTTACTGAGCATTTCCATGCTCATCATAAAAAAGAATAGCAGCGCGATGACGACGATAAAAATCCGTTCGCCTTTGGTGCCTGCGCCTTTATCTTTTTGATCTATATACATCGTGGTGCCTATGGCTGTGTGGAGTCACTAAAAGCATAGCTTAAATGAATGCTGACTGGTTGGAACAATAAAAAACGCCCCTAAAAAAGGGGCGTAAGGGTACTACCTATGAAATCGTTGTTATTGATGTTGCAGTTGCTTACTCAGGGATGTGAACAGGAATATAGCGTGCGCCACCGTCTCGAATCAGCAATACGGGTACAGAGCGGCCTTTCGGTGCATCTTTCAGGGCTTGCTTAAGCTCACTGCCTGAGGCAATTTCTGTATTGTTGAAAGACAAAATGATGTCATTGACTTCAATGCCCGCTTTATCAGCGAGACTGCCACCCATGACTTGATTTACAACAACCCCTTTGTCAGAGCGAACTGCTTCACGCTGTTCTGCATCAAGTGCGCCAACCACCACGCCAAACGTATCTTTTGCACGATTACCGCCTGCTACGATTGCACCTTTTTTCTTGTCGAGTTTGCCGACAATAACATTTAGCTGCTTTTCTTTGCCTGCGCGAATGATCGTAACGCTCACTTCTTTGCCAATTTCCGTATTGCCAACCAGTGGTGGTAGGTCAGAAGAGGTGTAGATAGGTGTCTTACCGTAAGTAATGATCACATCGCCACGCTGGAAACCGGCTTTATCTGCTGCGCTGTCTTTCTCGACATTAGCAACCAATGCACCAGTTGGGCCTGGAAGGTTGAATGAATCGGCTAGCTCTTGACCAACGTCTTGAATATGCACACCTAATTTACCGCGACTGACAAAACCTTTTTCTTTCAACTGAGAAACAACGTTTTTAACCGTGTTCGCTGGGATAGAAAAAGAAATACCTTGATAGCCACCGCTGCGGCTGTAGATCATCGAATTAACACCCACCACATTGCCATTTAAATCAAACAATGGGCCACCTGAGTTACCTGGGTTCACTGCCACGTCAGTCTGGATGAACGGGACATAGGTTGTATTACGTTGGTTTAAGCTACGTGCTAAGGCACTCACAATACCCTGTGAGGCACTGTGCTCAAGGCCAAATGGTGCACCAATTGCGACCACCCACTGGCCAACACGTAACTCTGAGGAGTCCCCCATGGTTACAGCTGGTAAGCCTGTAGCATCAATTTTTAGTAGTGCAATATCACTTGACTCATCAACACCAATGACCTTGGCAGATAGCTCACGACGGTCTTTCAATGTGACGACAATTTTTGCAGCGGAGTCGATAACATGCGCATTAGTCACCACGTAGCCATCATCTGAAATAATAAAGCCTGAACCTGAAGACTGTGGGCCACGACGACTTCTTGGGCCACTGCGTTTGTCAGGTGAAGGCATGCCTTTGAAGAATTCACGCAATGCGGGTGGCAATTTTTCTAAATCAAATTGATTAAGGTCACTGCCTGAACGCGACATTTGCTGCTCAGAACCTTCTGCTGAAATGTTCACAACCGAGTTTTTGTTTTTCTCGATGACTTCCATCAGGTTAGGTAACGAATCTGCTTTTGCAGGTAATGCTGCGATAAATAAAAACGCGGTCAAAAGTACGGCGCCAAAGGCTTTAAACGTTGTAGTTGGCTGAATTGCCTGACTAATCATTGTAAACTCCACTGATAATGTTGATTAGATTTTGTCATTCGCTTCATTACTAAATGTTTTCTAAGAGATTAAAAAATAT
>JBMZDT010000116.1:0-6403 GCA_049614505.1 Leucothrix sp. | reverse complement strand
GTGCAGGCCCAAACATTACCTCAACTTTATCAAACTTACTTGTCGCGGCTAGTCAGTCAGCCCATAATGCTTTAAAAATCAACCTGAGAACGGTATGACTGACAAAACACAAGTGTGTGAGCAAGACCCAAGCGCTACGGTCTATCATGACGGCGAATGCCCTATTTGCAATGTTGAAATCAATGCAATGAAACGCCTTGATAAGGCCAAACGCATTAAATGGGTCGATATTTCTAAAGACCAAGCAGCGTTAGATGCAGCGGGTCTGAGTTATCAAGCAACGATGGATCGGATTCATGTAAAGACAGCGGATGATTCTATGATCACTGGCGTCAGCGGATTTATGATTGTCTGGGCTGAACTGCCTTATTTTAGACGCCTCGTCCCGATTATTCGCTACGTTCCAGGCCTGCAACGCCTAATGGAATGGGCTTATGTCTTGTTTGCCAAATACCGCCTCAAGCTAACGGGTAAGGCAATGCAGAGCACCATGAATGATGATACCAATGCGAGTCAAATTGCTGCACCCACCGAACAAGGAGTAAAAATCATGAGCAATAAACGCTACTTGATAACAGGAGGATCAGGATTTATTGGGTCGCATCTGATTCCACAGCTACTGGCAGCGGATAACCATGTGACCGTACTCACACGCACGCCTGCCAAAACACTGGCTCAATTTAACCATAAAATTAGTGTGGTCGATAAGCTGGACACATTAGATAACGCTGCGCAATTTGATGTCATTATCAATCTTGCGGGGCAAGGGATTGCTGACAAACGTTGGACTGACTTGGTGAAGCAACAATTGTTTGATAGTCGCTTGTTAACCACACGGGCTCTAGTTGAGTTTATGAGTCGTGTGGATCACAAGCCAGAACTCTTTATTAGTGGCTCAGCCACTGGTATTTATGGGCTGCGCGATGATCAAATCCTGACCGAAGACGCCCAAGGTGACTCAAGTTTTTCAACTAAGCTATGTACTGACTGGGAAGCAGAAGCCAACGCTGCTGAAGCCTTAGGGATTCGCTGCTGCTACCTGCGTACTGGTATTGTCTTGGGTAAAGGTGGGGCACTATCGAAAATGCTGCCCCCGTTCAAGTTTGGACTGGGTGGGCCAATGGGTAATGGTCAACAGTGGATGTCGTGGATACACATCAATGACCTGACTGGAATCATTCATCATACAGTGGCCCATTCAGATCTATCTGGCCCCATCAATGGCACTGCACCAAACCCTGTGACCAATAAAGTGTTTGCATCGACATTGGGTAACGTCTTAAAACGCCCAGCCTTTTTGCCACTACCTAGTTTTGTTTTAAAGCTGCTCATGGGGCAAATGGGAGAAGAGCTATTGTTGTCTGGGCATCGAGCCATCCCGGATAAAATCACACGCTCAGGATATTCGTTCATTTATGAATCACTTGAACCTGCCTTAGCATCAATCATTAACAATAAATCATCGCCGAAATAATAAATTTTAATCAAAATAAGGGCTTACATTTTTGCGAGTGTTTGTTAATTGCCGCTATACTTTGCGGCATCAAAACTCATTGAGGTGACACATGCTCGATAAACTATTTGAAAATAATAAAGAGTGGTCTTCCAATATTCTTAAGAAAGATCCGCAATTTTTTGAAAAGCTTCAGAACCAGCAAAGCCCAGAATACTTTTGGATAGGCTGCTCCGATAGCCGTGTACCTGCCAGTGAAATCATGAACCTGTTGCCAGGGGAAGTCTTTGTGCAACGCAACGTGGCCAATCAAGTGGTTCATTCGGATATGAACTGCCTTTCGGCGCTGCAATTTGCTGTCGATGTGCTAAAGGTGCGTCATGTGATTGTTTGCGGGCACTACAACTGTGGTGGTGTTAAAGCAGCCTTGGATGAGGAACGTCATGGCTTCGTGGATAACTGGCTAATGCATGTTCGCGATACTGTTAAAAAGCACCGTCATGCACTGGATAACATTCCATCCCATGATGATCGTTTAGACCGCATCTGCGAGCTCAATGTTGTCGAGCAGGTAGAAAATGTCTGTAATACGACGATTATGGAAGATGCTTGGTCTCGCGGGCAGGAAGTGACAGTACACGGTTTGGTTTATGGACTGCACGATGGGCATCTGCGAAACCTAGATGTCAGCATTAGCTCAGCCGACGAAGTCTATGCTAAATACCAATATGCGAGGCAGCGGATTATCGGCTAAAAAAAGAAAACCATGAGCGGGAAGTTTTTTTGGGTTGCTGTTGCTCTTGAATTTGCTCGCCTGCCATCTTCACCAATGTTTCCATTTGGTAAGGCGTTTGAATCATACGGTCATTACGAGACGCTCTAAGGTCTGTTGTGATAGTGTCCAAATCTAGCTCAGGATGCTTTTTCATTGCTAAAGCTGCTATCGTTTGACCGGTTCGACCGACACCCGCTTTACAATGAATAACCGGCAGCATGCCGTCATTACCCTCAGTAGGCTGCGCTGTTTTTTCCGCAATTCTAGATTCAATCAATTCGATTAAATTAGTTGTGGTCGCTGGGCTAACAGTCCGGTGATCAGGCCAAGTATACACATGAAAGACTGGCAGGCTCATGGGTTCACGATAACCCTTAATACTTAAACGAAACTCCTTCGCTTCTATATCATTGCCAAGATCAATATAGTCGACAAAGGTGGATTGCGTTTCAATCGCGCCAAACACCCCAGTCCCTGAAAAATACTCTGGTAGCTGATGGTTTTGTATGTCTGTACTGCTGGCTAGGATAATTAACACGGGTGTGTTGTTATCGACCATCATTTGTAACTGCGCTTCTACTTGATGGGGGAAAGGGTATTGGGAAGCGATAGCAATCGCACTGCCATTAATAATGATACGATTAGCATTAAGCTCTTTTCTAACGCTGGTTTCTGCACTGTGCGGCATATTAAATCGGTCACGCTCTGCATCATATTTAATGCCAATAGCGCCACCTTTAATACCCATTAGCTGATCAACAAAGCTGCGATTTTCACTCATACACCTATCCGCGTTATTTATTATCGTTTGCAAGATCTTGCCAAAATTACACTCACGCAGAGAATACCCTTAATCTGGCTCTATCTCTACTCAAAACGCAGCTTAAAGAGATTTCAAGATTAAGCCAGCCGCTTTATCGCTGATTCAGCTCGTTTTCTAAAACAGGCGGGGCATTGACTTGGCACTTCTCTTCTCCTACAAACCGGATAGGGCTTGCCGCTACTTTTACTTCCCCTGCCACTGGATGCTCAAGCGTCTGCACCATGCCTCTTGCCAAAATTTGCGGATCATTAAACACTTGATCAACCCGATTAATTGGGCCACACGGTACATTCACTGCTTCCAAGGCAGCTAACCACTCCGCGGTGGTACGCTCTAACAATAAAGTTTGTAGGTGTTCGCACAAGGCCTCTCGGCTCCCTACCCTAGCCGCATTAGTTTGGTAGTCTTTGTGCTCTGCTAAATCTGGCTGTCCCAGTACACTGCAAAGATTAGCAAACTGCCCATCGTTGCCAACCGCCACGATCAAATGCCCATCCGCGCTTTTAAACACTTGATAGGGAACGATATTGGGGTGCGTGTTTCCCATACGGTCAGGCACGACACCACCCACTAGGTAGTTGCTGGCTTGATTGGCTAAAATCGCCGCTGAGCAATCAAACAGCGCCATATCAATATGTTTACCCAGACCTGTCTGCTGCCGCTCATGCAGCGCCGCTTGTATACCAATGACAGAGTACAAGCCAGTAAATACATCGGTCACTGCAACGCCCACTTTCATCGGCATACCGCCTTTGTCATCAGGCTCACCAGTGACACTCATTAGCCCACCCATGGCTTGAATCATAAAGTCGTAACCCGCACGGTGCGCATAAGGGCCAGTTTGCCCAAACCCTGTAATTGAGCAGTAAACTAGCGCGGGATTAACCGCTTGCAGCGACGCATAGTCCAACCCATATTTAGCCAAACCACCGAGCTTATAGTTTTCGATTAGTACATCTGCTTCAGCCACTAATTCACAAATCTGCTGCTGGCCCTCAGGCTGTGTGATATCGATCGCTAAGGATTGCTTACCCCGGTTCGCACTGAAAAAGTAAGCCGCGTCTTGGGTATCGTTACCCGCTTTATCCTTAAGATACGGAGGGCCCCAGTGTCGAGTATCATCCCCCACTTCAGGCCGCTCAATCTTAATCACTGTCGCACCTAAATCCGCCAGCACCTGACCAGCCCAAGGGCCAGCCAAAATGCGACTCATATCGATCACAGTAATGCCTGCAAGTGGCTGCATCATGGGTAGTTTATCAGACTGGCTCATTAGAAAAACGCCTGAATGCCAGTTTGTGCACGCCCCAAAATCAACGCGTGGACATCCGCCGTCCCTTCGTAAGTATTCACCACTTCCAAATTGAGCATATGGCGCATCACCGAATACTCATCAGAGATACCGTTACCCCCGTGCATATCACGTGACATACGCGCGATTTCAAGGGCTTTAGTGCAATTATTGCGTTTCAACAGCGAGATAAGCTCCGGCGCTAGTTGGCCTTTATCTTTTAGCTGTGAAGCACGCAACACACCTTGGAGGCCAAGGCTAATATCTGTTTGCATTTGGGCTAATTTGTATTGAATCAACTGATTGGCAGCTAATGGACGCCCAAACTGCGTGCGTTCCATTGTGTACGCGTGTGCTGACATCCAGCAGTCTTCAGCGGCCCCCAATGCACCCCAGGCAATCCCAAGGCGCGCACTATTCAAACACCCAAACGGCCCTTTCAATCCTTTGACATTTGGTAACACATTCTCTTCTGGCACAAACACATCCTGCATGGCAATTTCACCCGTGATCGATGCACGCAGCGCTAACTTACCTTCAATCTTAGGCGCGGTTAAACCGTCCATGCCTTTGTCTAGGATAAAGCCACGAATCACGTCATCATCCGTCTTAGCCCATACCACAAACACATCGGCAATGGGTGAATTAGAGATCCACATTTTAGACCCACTAAGCTGGTAACCGCCATCAACAGATTTAGCACGAGTCTTCATACCGCCGGGGTCAGAACCATGATCTGGCTCGGTCAAGCCAAAACAACCGACCCATTCCCCAGACGCAAGTTTAGGCAAGTACTTTTCACGCTGCGCTTCGCTACCATAGGTATAAATGGGGTACATCACCAAACTCGACTGCACACTCAGCATAGAACGATAGCCTGAATCAACGCGCTCGACTTCCCGTGCAATCAAACCGTATGAGACAGTATTTACCCCTGAGCAGCCGTAGCCTTGGATCATTGGCCCCAGTAAACCAAGCTCACCCATCTCATTAAAGATTGCACGATCCGTTGTTTCAGTACGAAACGCATCCCGCACCCGAGGTTTCAATTTATCTTGTGCATACGCACGGGCTGTCTCCAGGATCATGCCCTCTTCTTCACTTAGCTGCTCGTTAAGTAAAAAAGGATCTTGCCAGTTAAATGTTGCCCAGTCCGCGCTCATGCTCTCTCCGAATCGTTAATCTTTAAAAATGACTACTCAAAACAGATTCCAACGCACGGCACCTGTTAAAACAGTCTTGATGGTCACACTCTACTGCAAGCTTATTCATAATAAAAATATATACTTTATATGGTTATAATCTTGTTTATGGATAATAGAAAACTCGCAATCTTTCATACCGTTGCAACATTAAATAGTTTTAGCCAAGCCGCTGAGCACATGCACATCGCACAGTCTGCGGTGAGTGTCGCGATAAAAAAATTAGAAGATGAACTCGGCTTGCTGTTATTTGACCGCAATGAACGCAAAATACGCTTAACCGTTGAAGGCCAGCGCCTACTCTCTCACGCCAGCATTATCCAACGACAGTTTGCTGAAGCGCAGCAAGATATGGCGGCGCTTCACAACTTAACGGCAGGTCGCGTGTCATTCAGCACCACCGCCATGATGGGGAGCCATTATTTTCCAGCACGGATTAGCCAATTTAAACTCAAGCATCCTGAAATAGATTTTCGGGTAATTAATGAAGGCACTGAGGGTGTGCTCGAATTACTGGATAGTGGTGAAGTCGATATGGGGGTGGTTAATAGCTTGAATATTGATGCGTCCCTAGATGCGATTCCATTGTGCTCAGAACCCATTGTTGTGTGCGTTGCCGCACATCACCCACTGGCGACATTAACAGTCATTACCGAGGCTGAGTATTGCCAGCAGCGTTTGGTGCTTTATCGACAGAATTACTACCTGCGCCAACTCACAATGGCGCTACACGCCAAACACCAATGCACACCGCAGATTACAATGGAAACAGACTTATTAGGTATGATCATTCAGCTCGTTAGAGCAGGTGAAGGGGTGACTTTGGGATTACAAATCACTGCTGACTCCGAGGCAGGCA
>JBMZDT010000115.1:0-6414 GCA_049614505.1 Leucothrix sp. | reverse complement strand
TCAAACACCGCATCCACATCAATCACTCGGTCATTGATAAAGGGATTGCGATCAGTCTCTCCTGAACGAGTCGTCCCCCCAAGCACCTTGGGTAACACTTTGCCTTTATCAGCCCGTGGTGTTCCTCGACTGCTACTGCCCGCAGGTAACAAAAACGTGATACCAGATGCTCTATTCTCGCTCATGGATGAATCTCTTGATGCTATTTAACGCCTAAAGTACGCAATAATTAATATTTTAACAACAATCATTAACTTTAACCCATCACTATGCGTTACCCAACGCGTCAAAGTGCTTAAAGATGGGGTACAAAATAGACGCTCCGAGCTGTGTGCTCCGCTCTGCTGACCAACCACATTCAGGGTCAGGACGCCCTGCATTATCTTTAAATGGCATTTCCAAGGTCATCGAGGCAATGCCAAACCGATCCCCCACCCAATTACTCGCTAATGTTAGCGACTCGCCACCAAACTTCTTGGCTGGGTAGCCATGCACCCGCTGAAAATCAGGATTAATTTGCTCATAGTGCGCTTGAAAGTCTGCTTCTTGTTGTAAAATGGACGCTGCAACAGGCAGGCCTTTTTGCCCCGCAATAAAATTCCAAGGTAACGTTTCATCGCCATGAATATCCAAAAATAAATCGCAACCTGTCGCTTCGATTTTCTGCTGGACGTAATACACCTCAGGACAGGTTTCGGTATCAGCTTTACCCCACACACGATTCAAATTAACGCCAGCGGCATTGGTGCGTAAATTGCCTAGCGTGCTGCCATCAGGATTCATATTAGGCACGATGTAGAACACGTGTTTTGATAACAGCGTTTCAGCCAAGGCATCATCACGATCAACTAAGCGCTTTAGTAAACCCTCAACAAACCACTCAGCCATCGACTCACCTGGGTGTTGACGGGCAATCACCCACACGCGCGACTTAGTCCCATCGTCTTCGCCAATGCGCAACACATCCAAGTCTCGTCCTTGTAAACTCTGACCAACAACTTCAAGGTTACACAGTGTGTCGCACTGCATTTGCCCTACAAACTGCTGATGTCTGGCAAGGCTATAAGGCGTGAAGTACGCATAATAAACCGAATCGCACTCAGGCTCATGAGCAATGACCAGCTTGCCATCGGTGTAAGCGGTTGGCACCCGAAACCACTCCTGTTGATCATAAGAGGCAAGCGCTTCATAAGCTTCCCAGCCTCCAACAAAAGCGGCCTGCTCAGCGTTCACAATCGTCATCGACAGTGGTGTCTGTCGCGCCCCACTGACCCGAAAATAAAACCATTGAAAAAAATCTGCGTGAGTATCAGGACGAATACGCAACTGAATAGCATTGGCAGACGCTGCGGCGATTACTTCGATATTACCGGCATCGAAAGCTTGGTTAATTGAAATCATGATGATCCTAAAGAGAAATTAAGTACAAAAATAAGTCTAATTGCTGTATTTTTAAATTTATTTAATATAGTCATTGGGTGAAGATTTTATGACACTTTTCTACTACTATTAAATCATGATGGTTAATCAGTTTGCAAAGGCCTCACCCCCGTGAGCAGACTCGCTGATAACCAAGGTGTCAGCGGACCAACAATCGAACGAACCTACAACCAAGGTCTGCTTTCAGAACGATAGTTCTTGATGATATTGAGGTCATTTGTGGCAACGTATAGACTTTCCAACGTAACTGAACAATACACTTTTGCAGCCAATCCCCCCGTTTTAGATCGTGTCGTATTTACCATCGATCACGTCCATGCAGGTGATCACGACATTTGCAGCACCTACGAGGTCGTCAAGTTTCTAGTTGATAAAAATATTCCCGTTGCTATTTTTATACAAGCCACCAACCCTAGTAACAATTACGAATATGACCGTAACAACGCGCGGATGATTTATCAGCTAGCGCCTAATCTAGTAACTCTGGGTGTACACCCCCTTCCCTCAGGTCATACTCAGCAAGAGCAAAGCCAAGTCCACAACACGATACGAGAAATTATTAAAGACGTAACAGGAACTTTTCCCGCAGTACTCTCTTATCATGGTGCGGGTGCGGGCCCTGAACCCGGCATTACCTTTAGTGGGATCAAATATGCCCGAGGTATTATCAGCGCTTGGGCCGCAGGCACTGACAATCCAAAAAACACGCCAGTCATGGTTATGAACTCGGTAAGTCGTGCATTTGCCTATACTAGCCAGCGTAATGCGGCGGGTTACTCCTCAACCATCTTCATCCACACAAATGAACTGAGAGAAGGCTCCACTAAGAAACGCGTCTTTGACACCTTTGTACAGTCTGTTTTAGACCGTAAGATACAAGCGATGCCATACATGAGCGCGATGAATGTGGACTTTGAAAATGCCACGACGCCAACGCCTCCCGATCCAACACCGTCCACACCACCTAATAATGGTGGCAGCTCTGGCATAGGGAGTTTAAGACTGTCTGCATCCACCAAAGTTGGACGACGACCAGTCAATGCTGATTTCTTAATTGAAAAGCTCAATGGAGACGATGTCGGCAGTGCACAAAGTGTTAAAACACAAGCCTTTAAGCTTCCCGCTGGGCAATATAAAGTGACCGCAAAGATTGGCAACGTAACAGAAACCGCAACGATCAATCTCACCGCGACCAAAGGCATTCATCATATTTTTTTGATGCCAGCAGCAGGCAGTGGCAGCACGACACCGACACCATCGCCCACCCCGACGCCACCTAACAATACCACTCGCCTAGGCAGCATACGCTTGTCTGCTTCTACCAAAGTTGGCCGTCGTCCAATGAATGTAGATTTTCTAATTGAAGGAATCGACAATAATTTGGTAGAAATCGCTAGAAACCTTAAAACTAAGGCTTTCCGAATACCTGTCGGGCGCTACAAAGTCACGGCTAAAATTGGTGGAATTGTCGAAACGGCCAATATAAACCTCACTGCACGCAAAGGTATTCACCATATCTTTTTAATGTCCGCAGCAGGCAGTGGTTCATCACCGACCCCACCTTCAACACCGTCACTATCAACACCACCAGCCAACTCAAATGCACTGGGTAGCTTGCGATTATCTGCCTCCAGTGAGCAAGGCAGACGCCCATTAGAAGTTGACTTGACCATCAATAGAGTCAACGGCGATGCCATTCGCAATGTGCAAGGAGTGACTACTCAGCTATTCCGCCTACCAGCGGGTCAGTATCGAACGACTGCGAAACTAGGTTCAACAGTCGTAACGAAAGACATTGATCTAACGGCAAATAAAGGGATTCATCATATCTTTTTGATTCCTGCCTAATATAAGATGATTTATACCCGCACCAACATGGACTAGAAGACATGGAGTAGCCTTTACTCGGCCACTCCATGTATTAATAACACTAACAATAGGCCAACAACTTATCTAACTGCTGTATAATTGCCTTTTCTCAATGGCTTTTGGCAGAATTCAATGAAAATATATGCTTACTGGGTTGTCTTAGCTCTCACGACACTATTGACTGGTTGCCTCTCAAGCGATCAGTACAAGCTCAACGAAACTGTACTCCCCAATGGCCTCAAAACCACCATCATTCAAAACAAAAATAGCCACTCCAGCAATGAAGTAGACCTGCGTTTACTCATCAAAGCCGGCAGCTTGCAAGAGAACGATAATGAATTAGGTTACGCCCACTTTGTTGAACACATGGCGTTTAACGGCACTAAAGATTTCCCCAAAAACAAACTCATCGCGGCGCTTAATGAGCTCGGCATTCGCTTTGGTAGTCATGCCAATGCGTTTACCCATTTTGACCACACAGAGTTTCAAATTAAACTCGATACAAATGATGCAGCACGACTGGCTAAAGCCGTTGGCATACTTAAGCAATGGGCAGCCCATATCACCTTTGACCCAAAAGAAGTTAAAGCGGAGATCCCAGTCATTGCACAAGAATGGAAGCTTAGTAAACCAACAGAAGAACGTGCCAGCTTTAAGATTCAAGAAGCTATCTACAAAGGTAGTCGCTTTGCTAACCGCCTACCAATCGGCACACTACAGAGCATACAAGCCGCTACACCAGAAAAGCTACGTGCCTTTTATGAACGTTGGTATCACCCGCAAAACACGCAGCTAATTATCAGTGGCGACATTGACACTGATACTGTCAACAAGCTGATCTCCGCACAATTTTCTGACTGGAAACAACGGCCAGATGCCAGCACACCTACCGTCAATGATTTAAACCTCGATGCAGTGCCTGAACACGCTAGCGTTACTGATCCAAATATGCTGGGTAGCGAGGTAGTGCTTGCCTTCGCAGCGCCTACTAAGAGGCCACAGACCCAACAACAGCGCGAGCAAACTTTGCCCTGGCAGATTGGAATCGAGGCCTTAAGACAGCGCCTACAAAAACGCTTGATTGCAACCCAAGGCAAGGTCGTTAAAGCATTCACTCAATGGAGCCAGCCTAGCCCGAATATTCGGCACTTCGGTATGACTGCCGTGCTGTCTAACAATGATTATCAAGCAGGTATGAACTTGTTAAGCAGTGAACTGGCACACCTCAAGGAAAATGGCATTAGCCAACAAGAGCTTGATGATATTAAAAACGCGACGCTAAAACGCGAGAGCTCACAACAAGACACCAGCTACCACCTTGCCAATGTAGCCAAACAGAATGCTTTATATGGCTGGCCAATCATTAATCAAAAAGCTTGGCACAAAGCACTTGAAGCCTTTCTCCCTAAGGTCACAACAGACCAGGTGAATGCGGCCGTAAATCAAATATTTTCAAGTACGCCTCATATCATCATCAGCCGCAATGCCAGCTTCTCTGAACCAGACATAGCACAGCTCAAGCACATACTCAGCAACCCTAAACCTGTCCAAGCAACGGTAAAAACAGAGACGGGAGGCGATATCTGGGCCATTCAACCAGCGCTCAAAGGCACTATCACCTCAGAAAATGAACATCGCACGGGTGCTGATGAGTGGAAACTCAGCAATGGTATAACGGTATTTTATAAACACAATGACTCTAACTCTGGAAAGACCTACTTTGAGCTATCTACCAAAGGCGGGCTCAATCTATTTGAAGCTCCGGAAGTTTTCCAAGCCAGACTCGCGTTACCTGTCATGCAAATTAGTGGCCTGCGCCAGATGGATGCACAGTCACTTGACCAATGGATCAGCTCCAAAGGCATGATGCTCTATCCCAAGATGGGCTTCTCACAGCGCGGCTTTCATGGCCATACTCCAAGTGATGACCTACAAACACTGATGCAAATCCTCTATGTCGCGTTAACGGAGGCCCGAGCGAGTGATGATGCTTCAGCCCATGTTTTCCATCAAAACAAAACGTTAATTTCACAGATTCAAGAACACAAAACCTACAAGGGGCAACAGCAAATTGAGAGAGAGCTACTCCTATCAGACCCTGCCCTTCGTACCATAACAATTGACGAACTAGATGTTATCACCTCTGCGCAAATGCAATCCATTTATGATAAATACATTGCCAATGCACAAGAGTATCGCTTAGCGATTGTTGGGGACATTAGTGCTGCTGATGCAAAAGCTGCGGTCTTGGCAACAGTTGCCAACTTACCCAAGAATCACCCTGAAACCAACACTCGTAACTATCCTTCACCTGCCAAGCCAGTTAACTTTGAATACTCTGGCAATGGTCGACGCAATGCTGGTGTTTCGCTTAAATGGTTGCTGCCACGCACTGTGCTAAAGGCGTATACTTTTGATGGTTTTCGAGTATTGTCAGAACTTATTGAAGAATCCCTAATTAGTAACATTAGAGAAGAACTTGGCTTGGTTTACAGCATTAAGGTTACATCAGCGGGTGATGCTTATGACTCAACAACCTGGGAATTAGCTATAGACTTTGCTTGCGATATCGACAAACGTCAGACCGTTAGTAAAGCTATTCAAAGCACGTTGGACGAAATGGCAAAAGCGCCAATTCCACAAAGCAAAATTGATGGGTTAATCCAATCCATGCGTGATGACAGACGCCAACGATTCAAACCTGCAAAAATGCAAGCTAAGTGGCTCGCATTGAACAATATTTATGGTGGTCCGAATGATCCTCATACATTAGATGTGGATTCACGTTTTCAAGGGATTACTTCTGAAGGCTTACAGGAGTTGCTTAAGCTGTTTATTGGCAAACAGAGTACGACTGTAGCGGTTAGTAGTTTACCTTAGCTAAAAGGCGTCAGTAGGCCGAACAAGCCTTCAACCAACTGGCGCTTAAATCATCAACCATTTCTAGTGGGAGATAACCGCTCAGCCGTTACGTTATTCATTGCTTGCAAACGTCCATGAGCGCTCATCGCCTTTTAGCGACTCCAAACGGACATCATAGCCCCATAAACGCCTTAGGTGCTTTAATACCTCTGTCGTTTCATTATTTAACGGTCGGCCATTGTG
>JBMZDT010000114.1:0-6448 GCA_049614505.1 Leucothrix sp. | reverse complement strand
CCTCTTCACTGAATAAGGTCAACCAGCCTAGCCTGCTGTTAAAACAGAACAGGCTTTTTCGTTATCATTCCTTAGGGAATTTCAAACAACTGTTGTTTGCAGTTGCACGTGACCCTGCCATGTTGCTCTACTTAGACAATGATTCTAGCATGGCCGGAAAACCTAATGAGAATTTTGCGCGTGAGCTGCTAGAGCTTTTTACATTAGGAGAAGGGAATTTTTCTGAAGCCGATGTGCAAGGTGCGGCACGTGCCTTCACAGGGTGGACAGTCAATCATCAAAACGGTGAGTTCCTTTATCGGGGCGATCTCCATGATGCTGGTACAAAGTACTTTCTGGGTCAGAAAGGTCAATTTTCGGGTGATCAAATTCTCGAAATAGTGCTTAAAAACACACACACAGCGGAGCACATTGCAAAGCAATTCTGGCTAGAATTTATCAGCGATGAAACACCTGATCAGCCGATCATTCAAAGATGGGGCAGGACACTTTTAAATGCCAATTATGACATTAAAACATTTTTGACAATGATCTTGAGTAGCGCTGAGTTTTGGTCAGCCCATAACAACAAGATTAAATCACCCGTCGAGCTGGTTGTTGGCACGCTACGATCATTGCGTGTCTCCCCATTTACTACTGAGCGCATAGTCGGCACTTGTGATGCTCTGGGGCAAAAAATCCTAACGCCTGAGACTCCTCAAGGCTATGTAGGTGGCCAGAATTGGATTGACACCTATACTCTACCAAAACGCATAAGCTTAATGTCCGAATTGATTGATAAATCCAGTAATCGTGACATTGCAAGCCTTCCCATGCTATCAGCAAAAGAAAAAACAGATTGGTTACTCGCTGGAAGCCTCATCAATAAAATGCCTCAAGGCATAATGGACTCTAGGCAACAGCTGCGGTCTTTGTTGACCGATACAGCCTACCAGCTAACCTAACAATAAGGTTTTTTAGTGGAACGTAGAACATTTATAAAATCAGGCGCATTAGCCCTCGCAACAAGCCTTATAGCAAATAATAGCCAGGCTGCTAAAGCCACTCCACAACGGCAACGCACTTTAGTTTTAGTGGAGCTGCGTGGGGGGAATGATGGTTTGAACACCTTAATCCCATTCACTGATCCTCTTTATTATCAACTACGCCCTAACCTAGCAATTCCTAAACAATCAGCGATACCCATAACCGAGTCACTCGCCCTGCATCCTGCTATGAAGGCATTAATGCGCTATTGGCAGCACAAAGAAATCGCTTGGTTACAAGGTGTTGGCTACCCCAATAACAATCGCTCTCATTTTCGTTCGATAGATATTTGGAACACGGCATCTCATTACAACCAAACATCCGACACTGGTTGGATTGCAAGGCTATTGGGTAGTCAATATGATATTTCCGGGGTCGCAATCAATTCAGATTTAGGTCCACTCGTTGGCCAACTGGCTAATGGCATCAAGATAAATGACATCAATGCGTTTATCCGTAACAGCCACAATATACATAATCCCCATACCAAAACAGAGAGTCAGGCGCTGGCACACTTATTGAATACGGAGCAGATGGTAGTCAAGTCAATAAATACACTCAAAGATCAAGTAGATAAAGCGCCTAGGCAAACACAGAATTTTCCAAACCATCAATTTGGCAAAGAGCTCTCGTCTATTGCTCGACTGATCAATAGCGGTGTTAATATACCCAGTTACAAAATTAGCCTCAGTAATTTTGACACCCATGCGGTGCAATCCTCACAACACGCCCGATTATTAAAAATACTAGCGGATAGCTTACATGCCTTTGCGTTGTGCATGAAACGAAATGGTCATTGGGACGATGTAATAGTAATGACGTATTCAGAATTTGGCAGGCAGATTGCAGAAAACAATAGTCATGGAACAGACCACGGTGATGCCTCGACTCACCTCATCATGGGAGGAAAAGTAAAAGGAGGCATCTACGGCGCCAACCCTAATCTAGGTCAACTCCACCAGAATGCACTCCCTTATGGCATAGACTTTCGTTCTATTTACGGAACCATTGCTTCTCGCTGGTGGCAGCAGGAAAACCCATGGAATAAACCCTTAGTTCCCTTTGTATAAGCTGCCCAGCTGAACCTATCAATAGCCTTAAACAAGGCTATTTTAAAACACGACTGTTAAGAAATTTGATCTAACACAGCATCCAAGCTCGCGACTGTCTGGTTAACATTGTGCAACTTCTCTAGCCCAAACAATCCAATACGGAACGTTTGAAAATCCTCTGGTTCATCACACTGCAATGGCACACCAGCAGCAATTTGCATACCAGCAGCAGCAAACTTTTTACCTGTATGGAAGCCAGCATCTCGCGTGTAGTTAACCACAACACCAGGCGCACCAAAGCCCTCTGCCGCGACGCTTTTAATGCCTCTGGCCGCAAATAAGTCACGAACGCGCCTGCCCAATTCGAGCTGCTCATCACGAACTTTATCAAAGCCATATTCTTTTGTTTCCATCATAATTTCATAGAAACGCGTTAGGCCATCAGTCGGCATAGTGGCATGATACGCGTGCGCACCACCTTCATAGGCTTCCATAATCTGTAACCATTTTTTCAGATCACAGGCAAAGCTATTACTCTGAGTTGCATCTATTCGCTCTCTTGCCAATTCACTCATCATCACCAAACCACAGCAAGGCGATGCACTCCAACCCTTTTGCGGCGCACTGATCAGCACATCAATACCCAAGGCTTTCATATCCACCCAAACAGTCCCTGATGCAATGCAGTCCAATACCATCAGGCCACCCACCTCATGCACAGCATTGCTAAGAGCAAGTAGGTAGTCATCAGGTAAAATAATGCCAGCAGATGTCTCTACATGAGGGGCAAATACGACATCAGGGCGTTCTTCGCGTATTTTAGCAACGACTTCATCAATAGGTGCAGGGGCAAATGGTGACTCAGAAGCCGCTTCGACGCGCCTAGCTTTCATCACTGTTGAGCTTGACGGCAAATCAGCCATTTCAAAGATTTGTGTCCAGCGATAGCTAAACCAGCCGTTTCGAATCACCAAGGCTTTTTTATTATTGGCAAACTGACGCGCCACGGCTTCCATACCAAAGGTACCACTGCCAGGTATAACAGCAACAGAGTGTGCTTGATAAACCTCTTTGAGGGTTGACGATATGCCACGCATCACCCCCTGAAAAGACTGTGACATGTGGTTTAAAGAACGGTCAGTGTAAACCACTGAGTACTCGAGCAACCCATCAGGGTCTATATTAGGTAGTAATCCAGGCACATTCATTCTCCTTTAGTAATGTTCGGATAGTGCCGTAGCATTAACGGCCTATCAATACAGGAATTCTTATCCTCAGCCATAGTATTTCTTTGGCTTACGGCTAAAATCGTAATTTACGAATAAACGCAACCCAAGTACTTTCTAGCTGAGCCACCGATTGAAAGCCAGTGATACTTAACAGCGTCTTAATGCCATTTGGATCTGTAGGGGAAGCCGCCACGAACTGGTGATAATATTTTTCCAGCAGCCCACGAGATTGCAAATAAAACATTAGGTAGCGCGCTTGAGCGTAATATATTTCGCGATTCGGCCCTAAAAACTGGCTGCGATTCGTCTTCATCATTTGCGTCAAGCTGGGCATAGCATCAGCCCTAATCACTGCCTGTAAGCCTCTTAAACGCCAATTGGTTGCCCCAAAGACTTTGCCACCTTGGTAATAAGATTGCTCATATAACGAGGCCAAGCCTTCATTAAACCACAACGGACTACGAGGAAAATTGGCTTCGATATAAGGATGCACTAGTTCATGAGTTAATGTCCCCCCACCCGATGCAATATTCATCATCATGCGTTTTTGTTTGGGCAGGTAATAGCCAAAGCCAGTGCCCGGTGAAGCATTCCAGAGAGACTTGTTATATTGAAAATAACTCGCTGCATCTTTGAACAGCCAAATCTGCACAACCTGAGCAGGATCATGCTTGAAATACATCGATTTAACCGCTCCTTGAGTTCGCTGAATGCGCCCCTTCCAATGCTCCACGGCGGCCTGAGTAATATTGCCTGTAATAACATAAGGGTAGCTGGTGGTAATCGCAAAACCTTGTGTGATGGGATTACGCTTAATGCTGTTAATGGATTGTGCTAATTGTGCTTGCTGAGACGCCGATAACTGACTGGATTTGGGTAACTCAACACTCGATTGCGGTACCGCACTCGACTGACTTTTAGTGGTCTCTCCAGCACCACACCCAACCAACAATGCAGCCACTAACCATACTAACGCAGACTTTTTTCCGACTATTTTCAACATGTCTTTCCTCCAATGAAATAGGAACTGATAGTCCCCCACAATAACAGACGCATCCGCTTAAATTATTGCCTTTATGAACTTGGAATCACTTATGCTAAGTACTAACATCTCAGCTTTAAGACCCAGCCCCTAGATAACCTACTGCACCACAACCAGCTTGCTTCCCTAGCGCCATGCAGGCTGTCAGCAGATACCCACCCGTAGGCGCATCCCAATCCAACATCTCACCGGCACAAAATACACCCTTTTTGTTTTTCAGCATGAGATTTTCATTAACAGACGCCGCCAGCACCCCACCAGCCGTACTAATCGCTTCATCAATCGGTGTTGTCGCACTGACAGTGATTGGCAAGTTTTGCAGCGTAGCGGTCAGCACGTCAATCTGGCTTAGAGCTTGCTTTGTCATCACTTCAAACAGCAAGGCACGTTTGACCGCATCAAGCTTTAAGCGGCTCTTTAAATAGGTGCTTAAGGTTTTATTTTTAGGCTTATTGCTAAGGATTTTATGCAGCTGTTCAGCCGTATGATTTGGGCAGAGATCAAGGTAGAACGTTGCACTACCTTGCTTGTAAATAGCATCACGCAGCCGTGCTGAAAAAGCATAGATTAAACTGCCTTCAATCCCATATTCAGTAAGAATACATTCACCGATGCGTTTCTCTTGGTCGCCATGAATATCAGTAAAACGTATCGCTACTGATTTAAGCGGTGCACCAGCAAAGTTTTGTTTGAGGTGATCACTCCAAGCACTGAGAAAACCGCAATTACTTGGCAATAAAGCCGTTGCTTCAATTGCTTGGGCCTGCAATAACGGTAACCATTGACCATCACTCCCCAACTTTTTCCAACTGCCACCGCCCAGCGCTAAAATAAGCACATCATAGGGTCGCATTAGCTCACCCTGTGGCGATTGTAAGCAAATATTCCCCTCATCATCCCAACCTGTCCAACGATGCTTAGGGTAAATGGTTAGGCCATTTTCGCGGAGTCTGGCAAGCCACTTGCGTAACAGTGGGGCCGCTTTCATCGCTTCAGGAAAGACGCGTCCAGACGTGCCGACAAAAGTGTCTATCCCTAGCTCATCGCACCACTGCCTAAGGTCAGTGGGCGTGAAGCAAGCCAGTATAGGCTGAAGGAAAGCTTGATGCTGAGCGTAGCGAGCGCAAAAAACCTCATAGGGTTCGGAATGGGTAATGTTTAAACCACCCAAACCAGCCAGTAGAAATTTGCGACCCACTGTTGGCATCGCATCATACAAATCGACGGCATAGCCCGACTGAGTCAATTGCTCTGCAGCCATTAAACCTGCTGGGCCACCGCCTATGACTACGCATTGTTTGTTCACCATCGATGCCTGTGCTTTGCCTCAGAAAGACCCTATTGTCAGTTAAAACCAACATTACAACAATGGCTTAAATGTTGAACCGTCTAGATTTCACTGTTATCCAAACGTTAGCCCACAGCTTTCATTAGGTTGCTTAAATTGAGAGCACCTAAAATCGTCCTCCTGCCAATACTTATTCTCCAACATGCCCAGCCTCATGGCATATTGCTGTAAGAAATACCCAAGCGATTTATCATTATGTCGCCAGCCAAGCTGCTGCTCTGCTAACGTTGCATCGCCTGAGAACCGCGACACATCAAAATCTCGCGGCGTTTTATCAACTAAGCGACTCTGGCTGTTAAATAACTCGATGGCTTCATTCGCCAATGCAGACAAGCTTGTCTCCTTGCCCGTTGTAAAGTGCATCGGTTGAAATTGGCGGCCTTGTTGCAACTGATTGATTAACAACCCCAAAGCACGCACTACTTCATCGATAAAGGTAAAATCAAAGGCATTAATACCCCCTTCGATATGTAAATCTTTACCTGAATGAGCTGCTTTAATAAATGCGGGAACCACCCGTGTTGCATGGTCATCCACAGCGCCAAACACATTAGAAAACCGCACGATAGCAGGATTAAAATCAGCATCCGCCAAGCGAGCAATCGCTGTTTCAGATTTCAGCTTAGCCTCACCGTACACATTGACAGGATTAAGCCCATCACACTCTCGCACAGGTGTTGATTTCACATGGCCGTATACCTCTCGACTACTGGCGTAGATAAACCATTTCGCCCCTGCTTGTTTAGCTAGA
>JBMZDT010000113.1:0-6453 GCA_049614505.1 Leucothrix sp. | reverse complement strand
ACAATCAGCTTTACACCGTGATCATCAAACACAGTATCGTGCTCATCAATCTCGTCAGCAAACTCCATTACATAAGCCATGCCAGAGCAGCCATGGGTTTTAACACCTAGACGTAGACCAACCCCTTTCCCTCGCTTTTGTAGAAAAGTGTTCACTCTGCTTGCCGCTGTTTCTGTTAATGAAATAGCCATATCCAACCTTCCTTAATCGCACTAATGTGTGATTACTGTTTGCTTTGGTAGTCGTCAATTGCCGCTTTAATGGCATCTTCTGCCAATACTGAGCAATGGACTTTTACCGGGGGCAGTTCCAATTCTTCTGCGATCGCTGTATTTTTAATTTCTTTTGCCTCATCCAGGGTCTTACCTTTGACCCACTCGGTCAGCAGGCTTGATGAAGCAATAGCCGAACCACAGCCATACGTCTTAAATTTAGCATCTTCGATGACGCCGTCTGTACCGACTTTAATTTGCAGTCGCATTACATCACCACACGCTGGTGCGCCGACCATGCCTGTTCCAATTTCTGCATCTTTTGCATCAAACGAACCCACATTACGTGGATTGTCGTAGTGATCCATTACCTTATCGCCGTATGCCATCTCTATATCCTCAGTTCTTTTATTAGGTTGATACTTATTTCTGCCAGTTTAGTGCGCTGCCCAAACCACAGAATCCAAATCAACCCCGTCTTTATACATATCCCATAATGGGGACAGGTCACGTAGCTTTTCAACTGCCGCGCGTGTTTGTGCAATCGCTAAATCAACTTCTTCAACCGTTGTGAATCGTCCGATAGTGAAGCGAAGCGAACTGTGAGCCAGCTCATCACTACGACCTAAAGCGCGCAATACGTAGCTTGGCTCTAAACTTGCACTGGTGCATGCAGAACCTGATGAAACCGCTACATCCCTTAACGACATCATCAAACTTTCACCTTCAACAAAGTTGAAACTGATATTCAAATTACCAGGAATCCGTTGGTCGATATCACCGTTAACGAATACCTCTTCCATATCCTTGAAACCATCATATAGACGGTCACGCAACATACGGATGCGCTCATTTTCCGCACCCATCTCTTCTCTAGCGAGGCGGAATGCTTCACCCATGCCAACGATCTGATGGGTTGGCAAAGTCCCTGAACGCATACCACGCTCATGCCCACCACCATGAATTTGCGCTTCAATTCTTACCCGAGGCTTACGTCGTACAAACAACGCACCGATGCCTTTAGGGCCATAAGCTTTATGTGCAGAAAAGCTCATTAAATCAACTTTAATCGCTTCAACATCAATAATGACTTTACCAACACTTTGCGCCGCATCAACATGAAACACAATCTTACGATCACGACAGATTTCGCCAATTGCCGCAATATCTTGAATAACACCTGTTTCATTGTTCACGTGCATGACAGATACGACCGTCGTATCATCACGCAGTGCCGCTTTCAGCGCGTCGATATCCAACAGACCATTTTCCATTGGATCAAGGTAAGTGACTTCAAATCCTTCTCGCTCCAACTGTCGGCAAGTATCGAGTACAGCCTTATGCTCTGTTTTCATGGTGACAATGTGCTTACCACGCCTTTGGTTAAAGTGCGCCGCACCTTTGATTGCCAAGTTATTTGACTCGGTAGCACCGCTAGTCCAAACGATCTCACGAGAGTCTGCACCAACCGTTTTAGCAACCTCCTCACGTGCATTATCAACCAGTTCTTCCGCCGCCCAACCGTGCGCATGGCTACGCGATGCTGGATTGCCAAACACACCATCCATGGTCAAACACTGCATCATCTTTTCAGCAACACGCGGGTCAACGGGTGTTGTTGCAGAATAGTCCATGTAAATGGGGGTCTTAAAATCACTCATTAGTGTAATCCTGTTCTATATCTGGTTTGCTAAATTAGTATGGCACGCACAAACTTAGTGCGTAGTCAGGTTATGCAAAGTAACCTCTTCAATCTTTTTGTTTTGCCGCTGTGCCACTTCCAGCACTTCTTGGCGCTGCATCATATCTTCTAGTGTAATATCATCCAGAAAACTTTGAATTCTACCACTTAGGTCAGCCCACAAATCGTGCGTCAGACAACGTTTAGCTTGCTGACAATCACTCGTGCCACCGCAATTAGTCACATCAACATTCTCGTCGACCGCTAAGATAATATTTGAAATGGCAATCTCTGAGGGCTCATCACTTAGACTGTAACCACCGCCTGGGCCGCGCATACTAACCACCAAACCACGCTTACGCAGCTTTGAAAAAAGCTGCTCAAGATAAGACAAAGAAATATCCTGCCGCTTTGAGATATCCGCTAATGATACTGGGCCTGACTTATTATTTAAAGACAGATCCAACATGGCGGTTACCGCGTAGCGCCCTTTAGTTGTTAGTTTCATGTAATGCTCCGAATCAGATTGTGCATTTCCGCGCATAGTAGAATACTTGACAATTTTAATCAAGTATTCACTTTGGGTTAAGGGGTATTACGCAAGATTCAAACGAGGAACTGCACTCAGCAATTTTTGAGTATAAGGGTTTTGTGGGTTTCCACAGACTGCTGACGTCTTACCTTGCTCAACAATCTTACCCGCTTTCATCACAACCGTTTCATCACTCAGGTACTCAACCACCGCAATATTATGAGTAATAAACAACAATGTCAGATCACGTTGCTGGCGAATTTCAAGCAGTAACTGCAGCACCTCTGCTTGCACAGACACATCCAAAGCGCTAGTAATCTCATCACAGACAATAAACGCTGGATTGGTTACCAGAGCGCGTGCTAAACCAATTCTTTGGCGCTGCCCACCAGAAAATTCATGAGGGTATCGCCATAAATAATCTTCTGAAAGCTGTACTTGCGCTAATACTTGAGCCGCTCTTTCGATGCGATCCTCTTGATTTTCACCTATACCATGAGCTTTCATTGGCTCCGTCAGCGTTGTCACAATTTGTAGACGCGGGTTAAGCGAGGATTGCGGGTCTTGAAAAGCGATTTGCATACGTGGGCGTATAGGGCGCAGCTGATCCGCCGTCAATCCCGTTAACTCTTGATCAAGCAACTTAACACTACCAGCCGTTGGCTTTTCTAGCTGTAAAATCGCTCGGCCCAAGGTAGTTTTACCGCAACCTGACTCGCCAACCAGAGCCATAATAACCCCTTTGCGAATGCTCAGATCTACACCATCGACCGCTTTAAGATGACTGCTGATTCGACGAAAAAGCCCTGTACGAATGGGAAACCATACCTTCAAATCGTTAACGCTAACCATTGTTTCTACAGGCTTTTCAGATTCTAGCGCGTCAACAGGTCGTTTTGCCAAGTTTTCAGGGACCGCAGCTAGCAATTGCTGGGTATAAGCATGCTGGGGATTGCTTAAGACATTGCGCGTTGTACCCTGCTCGACTAGCTGCCCGTTCTGCATAACGCCAACTTGATGCGCCATTTGTGCAACCACACCAAAGTCATGCGTAATAAATAAGATCGCCATGCCCTTTTGTGTCTGCAAATCACGCATCAACTCAAGAATCTCAGCCTGTACCGTGACATCCAGCGCCGTTGTTGGCTCATCCGCAATCAACAAATCAGGCTTACAGGCCAGCGCCATTGCAATCATAACGCGCTGACGCTGCCCACCCGATAACTGATGAGGATAGTCATCGAAACGAGAGGCTGCGGACTTAATCTGCACCTGTTCTAAAGCCTCAACCGCCTCAGTTTTTGCTGCCTCATCCGACAACTCAGGATGATGCAGTTGTAGTGCCTCAACGATTTGCTCACCAATACTAAAAACAGGGTTGAGTGATGTCATCGGCTCTTGGAAAATCATGGCAATTTTTGAGCCACGGATTTTGCGCAGCGCATCATCGTCAAGTGCCAGCAAGTCTACCTCACTGACGCTATCAGCCTGTTTACACCACTCAAGATTGATCTGACCAGAAGGATGCGAGGCAATACCCGCAGGTAGTAACTGAATAATTGAGAGTGCACAAATCGACTTACCACTACCCGACTCACCAACCAAGCAAAACGTTTCGCCTTTGTTAAGGTTAAAACTGACACCATCCACAGCTTTAACCGTTCGCCCAGCGCTGTTTAGATGGGTGTGCAAGTCTTTAACCGCTAACAGGCTCATGAAACCACTCCCGCTTTACGCGAAAGCTGCGGATCAACCGCATCGCGCAACGCCTCCCCCATCAGGTTGTAGGAGAACACTGTCAGAAAAATTGCCCCGCCAGGGAATATGGCCATCCACCAATTAAACACGGATGATTTTACCGCCTCATTCAGCATGCTACCCCACGATGGCGCCTCAACAGGCCCCAAGCCTAAAAAGCTCAATGTTGCTTCAGTCAAAATTGCAGCGGCCACACCAAAGCTGGCAACGACTAACACGGGTGCAATACCATTGGGTAACATATGGCGAAATAAAATAGATCGCAAAGGCAAGCCGCTAGCAATGGCAGCCTGCACATAATCTTGCTTACGCAATTTGAGGAATTCCGCCCGAATGTACCGGGCATAGCCAGACCACCCTGTCACCCCAATAATAATCATTAAGATATAAACCGAGCGACCAAAAAAAGCCACGAAGGCTAGCAATAAAAACAGCACAGGAATCGCTTCAAAGACCTCAACAATGCGCATGCCAATCATATCGAATCGCCCAGCAAAATAGCCCATTTGGCCACCGATAATAATACCGATAATCATTGATATCCCCGTGGCAATAAAACCAATACTCAATGCCACGCGTGCAGCATGAACCATGCGACTCGCGACATCTGAACCTGTGGAGTCAGTCCCCATAATATGGAACTGTTTTTCAGTAACCATGGGCGCTTTTAAACTGTTATCACCAAAGTCGCGGGAGTAGTCACTAGGAGAATAAGGAATGGGCGGCAATACTTGCCAATCGTAGGAACCTGCTGCGGCTTTTTCACGAAATTGATCATAAATAATGGTTTTTGGTGGCGATAAAATAGCCAATCCAACCAATAAAGCCATTAGGGCAGACGATGCTGCAACAGCCGCTTTGGTTGAAAATTTTAAGGGCATTTTCCACAGTACAATAATGGCGATGAACAACACCATTAGCATCAGATCCTCAGCACTTAAGTACCGCAAAATTGGCATGGAGATCTGCCCATTCTCACTAATCATGAGCGGCATACTATTCGCTAACAATGGAGAGAAGCAGGCCACAAACGCTAAAATGACTACCCATGCCAAACCGATACGCGCACCCCAACCAGAAAATGCGCTGCTCAAAATACGGCTAGCATAAGAAACGCTACGCTTCGATTGCTTAGTCATATTGCACCCTCGGATCAACTAGCGTGTAGAGAATATCGGAAATGAGATAACCAATAAGTGTCAGAATGCCTGAAATTAAAGTAATCGATAGCACCAATTCACGATCACGCGCCTGCACGGCTTCGATCACTAATTTACCCATGCCATCTATTGAGAAGATCTGCTCTACAATCACTGAACCCGCTAGTAAACTGGGTAGAATCCCAGCCAAAATGGTGATTAGCGGTAGCAAACTATTTCTAAATACATGCCGCCAAAGCACATCTTCTTCTGCCACGCCTTTAGCCCGCGCCGTTCGGGCGTAGTCGGCATTAAGATTCTCTAAAATTGAGGTTCGCATGATTTTCGCCAGCGAAGCAAAACTAGCATAAGACAGTACAATTGTTGGCAAGATTAAATGCCAAATCCGATCCGCCAAGAAACCACTGATAAACTTACCATCCAACATTTGCATCGCAAACATAACGGCAAAACCTAAGCCCATTGCCGCAAAAACGACGCTGCGGAACATAGCGGATTCGCTCCGGGCTACCAATACCATGATTGAAATAAGAATCAACGGCCAGATAAGCCAATTGGCTAGCAGTGTTTCTGGGTGTACTGAGGCCATCAATGCGCCTGCGAGCAACCCAAACAGACCCGCAATACCGCTGCGCAATGGCTTGCTACGCACCTTCGCCAACATCACCCCACCCATAACAGACAGCAGGCTTAGTACAAATAGCTTAAGAATATCGCTTACCGATGACCAATGCGGCAAAAAGGGCATTTGATAGGCTTCACTAGAACTCAAGCCACTCGTAGGGAACCATTGCCAATGCTGAATACTGGCAAAAAAACCAATTAATAACACACCCACCAACATGGAGGGTAGCGACCAAAGCGCCAGCATAATAACATTGGAACTGACATCAAACCGCCCTCCCCGGTCTCGTGCAGCATTCATCCCAATTACAATCGCAATAAAGTAAATCAGCGGAATGGTAATGACATTTAGTAACAACGTAATGGGCAATCGCTCTTTGATAATGGCAATGACCGACTGGCCGAAGAAAATACTTTCCCCCAGATCAGAACCTTTAGTAAACGAAAAATTTTTAACACCGCCCTCTTCGTCATATTCAAAACCAA
>JBMZDT010000112.1:0-6509 GCA_049614505.1 Leucothrix sp. | reverse complement strand
ACTTGCGGTAAAATAATGCCGTAGGCCGCAACGACCATCACATCAGCGTCATAGCCTGCAAGCTGCTGACAAATCCCCTCATCGCGGAAATTGTCAGGCTGCTCAACTGGAATACCCGCTTCAGTAGCGAGCTGCTTGACGGGACTTGCCTGCAATTTCCGTCCACGCCCTGAGGGCCGATCGGGCTGGGTATAGACTGCCACAACGTCATGGGGAGAATCTATCAGCGACCTAAGTGCTGGCACTGCAAACTCTGGCGTGCCTGCGTAAATAACCCTTAGGGCATCAGTCATATCGCACCTTGTTTGGCCATTTTTTCAAGCTTTTTCCGCACACGCTGCTGCTTTAATGGCGACAGATAGTCAACAAATAACTTGCCTTTTAGGTGATCCAATTCGTGCTGAATACAAACAGCAAGCAGCCCCTCAGCCTCTAGCTCAAACGCTTCACCATCATAGCCTAGTGCACTGACTGTGACGGTTTGTGCACGCTCTACCTCGGCATAATACTCCGGTACTGATAAACAACCCTCTTCTGCAATTTCTTTGCCCGCTTTCGCGGTGATTTGTGGGTTAACTAAGTAGAGCGGCGCATCTTTGGTTTCTGATACATCAATCACCACAATTTGTTGATGGATATCAACCTGCGTTGCGGCCAAACCAATACCTGGTGCCTCGTACATCGTCTCTAACATATCGTCCATGATGGTTCGAACTTGATCATCTACTGATTCCACCCTTTTTGCTTTAGTTCGCAAGCGGTTATCGGGGAAACTTAATACTTTTAACACTGCCATTTAATAATTTACCGTAAGTCTGAAATTCATGCGCCTTGAATAAGCCCTAAGATACTATAGCTCGGACAAAATAACGAATAAGAACGAGAGGGCAAACCATGTCTTTCACCATTTCACGGCCAATTTTCGCCTCTGCTATCGTGTTCGGTAGCATTTTACTGGGAGGCTGTGACAAAGACACGATTAAAAACAATCTTTCCTCTCCCACCAGTTCAGCCGTAAAAGCCTCACACGATCGATTTGATAGCTACTACGGATTACCCGGAAACGCCTCGGCCCTCCTAGATAATGAGCCTAAAATAAAACGCACAGTGACGCGGACTAAAGGGGTACTCAAAGGTGATGCGCCAATTCGTTATAAAGTCCGTAAGGGCGACACACTGTGGGGCATTGCCAATAAATTCCTAAAAAACCCTTGGTTCTGGCCTGAGGTCTGGGATAAAAACCAGAAAATCACCAACCCTCACCTCATCTTCCCAGGCGACGTACTGTATATCTATCAGGGTAAAAAACAAACCCGAGGAGCCGATAGCGTCACCATTCGTGATCGCGTTATCCCACGCATTCGGGTTGAGCGAACAGATGGTATTGGACAACCCATTTCAACCATTGCACCTTTCCTATCCTGGCCACGTGTACTTGATGAAGATACGATCAAAAATGCACCCTATATCGTTGATGGACAAGATTTCAACTTATTACTAGAGCCTGGTCGAAACATTTATGTAAAGAATTATAAAGGTCAGACGCTAGAGCGTTATGCTGTGTTTAGCGTTGGCAAAGCCATGGTCGATCCTGACTCTGGCGATGTGTTAGGGCATGAAGTGAACTACGGCTCTCAAACCCAAATTGAAAAAACAGGCACCGTTGCCACAGCACGTTTGTTAAATATGAAGCGTGAAGTCAAAGTTGGCGACCGCTTATTAAATATTAGTAATCATGAGCATCAGCTGCAGGCTCCCATGCAGCTGCCCAGACATAAGGTTCGTGGCACAGTCATGGCGCTCTATGATGCGAGTATGATTAGTGGCACAGGGATGATCATCACGCTTAACAAAGGCAAGCGCGATGGCATTAAGCTAGGCTATGTGCTCGGTGTTTACCAACCCAGCCGCGAAGTAATAGACCCTTACGCCTCACAGGAACAAGGCTACGTCAGCGAAATAGACAAAGTATTAATCCCACCAGAGCGTGCTGCAACCGCTGTTGTTTACAATGTTTCAGAGCGTTTTAGCTATGCGCTAATTACAAAATCTGACCACGCCGTTCGCAATGGGTATAAGATTGGCAATCCATAATGGAACTATGACGCTCTGTGACTAACTCTCAATCCTTACAAGCCTGGATCGCGCTGTGGCGTGTTTCAGGCGTTGGCTGCCAAGCCATTCTCAAATTACTAGCGCACTTTGATGATGCTGAAAGCATTCTCAACGCTAGCCAAGCCTCCTTACAACAGGCAGGGTTAAGCGCTCGGCAAGCCCAAGCCGTCGTTTCTCAGACGGTTGATGCTGCGAAACCTGACATGCAGTGGCTGGAGCAAGATAATCACCATCTGATTACGCTTAATGATGAGCGCTACCCAGCGCAGCTTCGCGAAATCAGCGCAGCCCCACCACTCCTGTACGTCAACGGCAATGTGGATTTACTTAGCGATCCACAAATTGCGATGGTGGGTAGTCGCACACCCACACCGGGCGGGCGCAATAACGCGTTTGAGTTCGCTAAACATCTGGCTGCAACAGGTCTGTGTGTTACTAGCGGACTTGCGCTAGGTATTGATGCTCAGGCCCATCGCGGCGCAATCGCCGATATTGGTGTCACGATTGCTGTCACAGCAACAGGATTAGACCGAGTATATCCTGCGAAAAACAGAGAGCTTGCCCACCAGATTGCTGAGTGTGGCGCGCTGGTCAGTGAAAACCCTATTGGTACCGCACCGCGCGCGCAAAATTTCCCTAGGCGAAATCGCATTATTAGTGGGCTGTCAATTGGCACATTAGTGATTGAAGCGGCCCAGCGCAGCGGCTCTTTAATCACGGCCGATTATGCCAACGAGCAAGGACGCATGGTATTTGCTATTCCTGGTTCAATTCATAACCCGCTAGCCCGTGGTTGCCATAAATTGATTCGCCAAGGCGCAAAACTCGTCGAAACAGCCAATGATGTCATGGAAGATTTAGCCTTGCAGATTGACCTGCAAACATTGGAAACAGGCGAACCCAATCTAACCGAAACGGGTTCAAAGCGTCCGGCTGAAATAGAACGAAATGAGGAAAATGATCGATTAATGGAGGCAATGGGCTATGATCCTGTATCAATTGACCAATTAGTCATACAAACGGGATTGACCCCTGCAGCGCTTTCATCCATGCTTTTAGTCATGGAATTGCAGGGCCTAATTGCATCCAATGGACGGGGTAGTTACACACGGATTCGTGAGTAATTTGGTTCATAGTATCTGATTGCCGCCTTGCTAAAATAATAGACGGACAACTTAGGAAACTATGAACACTAAAGAAAATACACTGGATGTGCTTTTTTACCTGTTTGAAAACTATTCAGAAGTGGATGACGTTACCCAAAACAAAGCAGCCCTTCATCATTACTTGCAAGATGCAGGCTTCCCAAATACTGATATCAGCAAGGCGTTCGATTGGCTAGAAAGCCTTGCCGACGAAACAGAAGTGTACATAAAAGAACCCAGTTCGCGAGGCATTCGAGTATTCTCACGTTATGAGTCCCGCTGGCTTAATTCAGGGTGCCAAAGCTATCTGATGTTTTTGGAGCAGTCCAAAGTCTTGACACATGAGATGCGTGAACGCGCCATCGACCGTATTTTAGAGCTTAAAGATAAAGACTTTAACCTAGACAAACTCAAATGGGTGGTGCTCATGCTGCTGCTGAACCAACCAGATTCTGAAGCCTCTTATATTTGGATGGACTGCGTTGCAATGGGCAACGAACCGCTCAGCTATCACTAAACATTAACAAATTACGGGCACGGACGCCCGCCATTGTTTACACCACCATCCCCAACACTTTCACTCACTTCTTTCTTTACTCAGCTTCTTAAATCAGTGTATGGTTGCCTCAAATTTAAAACCAAGACTGATACAATATGAGCGACAATCTTGTCATCGTCGAATCACCGGCTAAAGCAAAAACCATTGAAAAATACCTAGGCAAAGGCTTCGAAGTACTCGCCTCGTACGGGCATGTGCGCGATTTGATCCCCAAATCAGGTGCCATTGATACAGACGATGACTTCAACATGCACTATCAATTGATAGACCGTAATAAAAAGCATGTGGATCGCATTGTTAAATCACTCAAGAAAGCCAAAACACTGCATCTTGCTACTGACCCTGATAGAGAAGGTGAAGCAATTTCATGGCATTTGTATGAGTACCTAAAAGAAAAAGATTTACTAAAAGACAAAGATGTTGAGCGCGTGGTGTTTTATGAAATCACCAAGAAAGCGGTTAAGGAAGCTGTCGCTAATCCACGACAGCTTGCGATGCCAATGATTGATGCGCAACAAGCTAGACGTGCACTTGATTACTTAGTGGGCTTCAACTTATCACCGCTTCTTTGGAAGAAGATCAAGCCTAGCTTATCAGCCGGTCGCGTACAAAGCCCCGCGCTGCGTATGATTGTTGAACGCGAAGAGGAAATTGAAGCCTTTATTCCTAAAGAGTACTGGACTCTAGATGCTTCTGTTGAAAAAGGTGAGAAGCCATTTACTGCGCGTCTACATACGCTCGAGGGTAACAACCTCAAACAGTTTGATTTAAATACCTCCGAACTTGCTCTAGGTGCGCAGCAACGAGTGACTAATGATGCGGGCCTAGTGACTAATGCTGAGGGAGAGACGACCTCACCTGGCAAACTGACCGTCACGCGTTTAGAGAAAAAACAACGTAAACGTCACCCTTCTGCGCCGTTTACTACATCAACGTTACAGCAGGAAGCCTCACGTAAGCTGCGTTTTACAACTCGGCGGACAATGAGTGTCGCACAACAGTTATATGAAGGCATTGATTTAGGTGATGGCGCAGTCGGCCTCATTACCTACATGAGAACAGACTCTGTTTCATTAGGCGATGATGCCATTGCTGAAGTCAGAGGGTTGATCGACCAGCGTTTTGGACAGCAGGCAGTGAATCCAGAGATTCGTGAGTTCAAAACCAAATCAAAAAATGCGCAAGAAGCCCACGAAGCGATACGCCCAACAGCGGTCACCAATATCCCTGATGTTATCAAACAACATCTAACGGATGAGCAATACCGTCTTTATGATCTTATCTGGAAGCGCACTATGGCCAGCCAGATGATTCATGCCACGATGGATACTGTCTCGGCAGACTTATCATGCAGTGAAGGCAATTTCTTCCGTGCTAGCGGTTCGGCGGTTCGTGATCCTGGCTTTATGTCGGTGTACCAAGAAAGTGTCGATGCCAACAGCGATAGTGAAAAAGAAACAGACGATAAGAAAGACAAAATCCTGCCTATTATGGAAGAAGGCGACACTCTACAGCTAATGGCCGTTTCCGCTGACCAGCATTTTACTGAACCGCCACCACGCTTTTCTGAGGCAAGCTTAGTCAAAACACTGGAGGAGTACGACATTGGTCGTCCTTCAACTTATGCCAGCATCATTACAACGCTACAGTCACGTGAATATGTAGAGCTAGAAACCCGCCGCTTCTACCCCACTGATATTGGGCGCATCGTTAACCGTTTTCTAACCGAGCACTTTACGCAGTACGTTGACTATAACTTCACCGCTAATCTTGAAAACGAGCTGGATGAGATATCCCGAGGTGAAAAAGCCTGGGTACCTGTT
The DNA here is from genome assembly GCA_049614505.1 of Leucothrix sp. Classification (GTDB taxonomy): domain Bacteria; phylum Pseudomonadota; class Gammaproteobacteria; order Thiotrichales; family Thiotrichaceae; genus Leucothrix. The sequence goes on along the minus strand of JBMZDT010000112.1, from coordinate 867 downwards.
TTAGACGCGTTCTGGAAACCATTTCATGAGTTAGTTGAGGACAAAGACAAATCAGTTAGCCGTGAAGAAGTAATGCAGGCGCGGGTCATTGGTACTGACGAAAAGACCGGCAAACCCGTTTCAGTGCGTATGGGACGTTATGGGCCATTTGTACAAATTGGCCATCGTGATGATGAAGAAAAGCCGCAATTCGCCAGCCTACGCCCTGGCCAGAAAATGGACAGTGTGACGTTTGAAGACGCGATGGAGCTATTCAAACTACCAAGGGCACTCGGTGAGACGGAAGAAGGCGAAGCGATTAGTACTAATTTTGGTCGCTTTGGCCCTTATGTAAAGTATGGCAGCAAGTTTGTGTCATTACCTAAAGACAATAATGACCCGTACACTGTTACATTAGAGCAAGCACTAGAACTCATTGCTGCCAAAAAGAAAGCCGATGCTGAAAAGTTGATTCAAGACTATCCCGATGAAGGCATCCAAGTGCTTAATGGGCGCTGGGGGCCTTACGTCACGGATAAGAACAAGAATGCACGCGTACCAAAAGATGTTGATGCCAAAACACTGACTTTAGAAGACTGCGTGAGAATGCTGGCTGAAGCACCAGAGCGTAAAGGCAGAGGTAAAAAAGCGGCACCTAAGAAGGCGGCCCCAAAAAAAGCAGCGGCTAAAACGAAGGCACCAGCCAAAAAGAAGCCAGCAGCGAAGAAGGCCACTGCAAAAAAAGCCCCAGCTAAGAAAGCAGCTACAAAAAAGGCGACGACTAAAAAAGCGCCTGCCAAGAAAAAGCCGGCGGCTAAAAAGGCACCCGCTAAGAAGAAGACAGAGTCTAAAGATGAGACCAGCAGCAAAGGTGAATAATTGTCATGC
>JBMZDT010000111.1:0-6595 GCA_049614505.1 Leucothrix sp. | reverse complement strand
GCAAACTGAGCCGTGGTATCCGCAAAATGCACCATTAACTTGCCATCCCTATCTTCAATCTTCTTGATTGCGATCTTGGCATCGGCTAGGGCTTGAGTGATTGACGCTTGTTCATTGCCTGCAAAGCTGTCATTAGTATTGGATAAGGATATCTGTAGCGCTGGGTTGGAGGGATACAGGTTTGGCATGGCGTAGATAAAGCCAATGACACACACTGCAATCAACAGCAGATATTTCCACAGTGGATTTTGATTCATTTTTATAATCCGGTTATGCAAAAAGCCCTGAAGAGTCAGGGCTGTATTCGTTTATTTTTGAGGAATTAAAGGTTCTTCATGGTGCCTTTTGGCATGACTTGAGCAACTGCTTGGCGCTGCACTTTGATTGTTGTGTTGTCAGACACGCTCATCTCAATAAAGTTATCGCCAACATTGGTTACTTTGCCAATAATTCCACCGCCTGCAACTACTTCATCACCTTTGGTAATGGAAGCAATGAGTTCTTTGTGCTCTTTAGCGCGCTTCTGCTGAGGGCGAATGATCATGAAGTACATAATTCCGAAGAAAATAGCCATCATGATAATCAGTTGAAAGCCACCACCTGGAGGGGCAGCATCAGCGGCCATTGCGTCTGAGATGAAAAAGTTCATAGTATTCTCCAAAGTTTAAATTCGAGTGTTTCTGTTTTCACTACTTTGTGTTGCGCTTGCGGTGTTTGTTTCGCCCGTCAACAAATAAAGCAGCAAAATAAATTGCCGCACAGTATGCCACAGTTACTGTACCGTTTTTAGGCATTTTCCCAGCTGAAATTAATCACCTGTTGAATGGTTGCAGCGCCTGTTTGTAACATCAGTAAACGATCAATGCCTATTGCGATACCTGCACATTCTGGAAGCCCTGCCTGTGTGGCAGCTAAAAAACGCTGATCCAATGCAACAGGTGGTAAGTTTCTCTCTTCGCGCATCTGACGCTCACTTTGTAAAACGGCTTCATTGGCATCTGCCGAGGTGAGTTCTTGGTAACCATTCCCTAACTCGGCTGTGCCAGCGTAGACCTCAAACCGTTTTGCAACCACTGCATCAGGCGTATCTGATGAAGCGGTAGTTTTTGCTAGTGCACTTTGTGTAGCAGGGTAATCGTAGATAAAGGTCAATCGGTCGTTTGGAAAGAAAGGTTCAATACAATGCGTCAGTAATAAATCTAACGATGCCTGCCGATCTAAATCCCCTGTAAATTCTGGTACGTGCCGATTAACTTGAACCTGCAAATCCTCATTGGCTATGGTATGGGGATTAAACATCAGCTTATCAAGAAACAAAGCAGCATAAGTTGAGAATTGGCTAGCGGTGTTGAGATTTGGCAGCAGTAAAAGGAGTAATTGATTCACCTCATCCATTAACATGGGTAAATCGAAACCTAAGCGATAATACTCCAGCATCGTAAATTCAGCATTGTGCTGACCCGAGGAAGGTTCAGCGCGCCAGACCTTACACAGTTGGTAAATATCACCACTACCTGCCGCAAGTAGCCGTTTCATAGGATACTCTGGTGAAGTATGCAGGTAACGTTTTTCAGGATGCCCTGAGCAATCTGTGTTGACTGTAAACGATTCAATAAATGGATCGGTGTTACCTGAGGCTGATAGGGCGGGTGTTTCTACTTCTAATACCTGACGCTCATAAAAAAACTCGCGAATTGCACGTAGCATATTGGCACGCGCAATGCGGCTAGGTTGATCGCCGTCAGGCTGCCACTGCATGTTAAGCTTCTTTGGCTCGAGATAGATATTCACCTGTACGCGTGTCGATTTTGACGAGTTCTCCCTCTTCAACAAATAAGGGGACTTTAATCGCCGCACCTGTCTCAACAATTGCGGGCTTAGTGGCCCCTTGTGCTGTATTGCCTTGGATGCCAGGGTCACACTCTGTAATTTTGAGCACGACAAAATTGGGGGGCGAAATGCTGAGTGGCTCACCATTCCATAGCGTTACAATGTAGGTTTCTTGGTCTTTGAGCCAGTTTAGGACATCCGCAACCGCGGTAGAAGAGGCTTGGTATTGCTCAAAGCTGGTTGGCTCCATGAAATGCCAGAATTCACCATCTGTGTAGAGGTACTCTGCATTCACTTCCATCACGTCAGCAGCCTCAACCTTCTCACCCGACTTAAACGTCTTGTCCAGTACGCGTCCGGATTTAAGGTTGCGAATCTTTACCCGATTAAATGCTTGGCCTTTACCGGGTTTAACAAATTCATTCTCAATAATGTTGTATGGATCGCCATCCATCATGAACTTAAGCCCGCTCTTAAACTCGCTGGTATTGTAACTAGCCACTGATTTTTGCTCCCAATAAAACGAATCGCGACATCATAACCGGAAAATGGTTACTAACATAAGTTTTTCAATAATCGATGGTTAAAATTGTCTATCGCAATTCGTCGGGCAGTTGCCAATTATTTCACCATGAATGGTATAGTTTACAACAATTAATAAGAAGAATAGGTGGAGAGATTGATGAGCCAGCTTTCAAGCCCTACAAAAAAGAAAACCGACGCTGCATTACTTACGTCTGTCTCTCAAGCAAAAAATTGGGTACAAGAGCTACCGCTAACCAATATGGGTGAGGTAACTCGGGTGCTGTATCAAAGCCTCGTCGCACTTAATCAACACCCACTACCGCCTGCCATTCGTATTGAAATTATTGAAGTATTATTGCCCTATGTAAACATTGCGCTAGAGAACCTCGACCGTCACTTCTCAACGCGATCATTTCCGTTGCCTGAACGTAGTCAAAAAGTCTTTGACCTTAAACAAGCTTTACAGCTGGAGCTAGCGGGATCTTATCAGCTAGCCGCCTTAGATATGCTGACACGGGGTGGCGATAGCCCTAAGCGTTTGACTTTAGCTATTGGCCGAGCGATTCGTTATATGGGACGGACATTGGTGAATAGCTACGGGGTTTATGTTAAGTGTAAACCGAATATTTGGCACGATGTGCATCATTTGTATTTACTAGCTTGCGAAAATAAGGTTCAGGATAAGGCGATTCCCAAAAGCAGTGATGGTAAGGCCGAGCCGTTTACCATTGAGTCTTACTACAAGCTATTTAATCTAGTGGCTTTGGGGATTCCGAATAGTTTGCGTCAGGGTGAGATTGATCGATTAGAAAAGTTTTTTGCCAGTCTTGTGAATACCGTCAATATTTTAGACGATGTGGATAGTATTCAAGGTGATTATGCACACATTGCTCTCCTAAACAGTGATGAGCCCGCAGCCTTAATGCCTGTCAGTGAAGTGCTTAACTCACCAACCAGTCGCATTTTTGATATTGCTAAAGTTGAAGCCGTGCTAAAAGATTTTATCGTAATGACGGCTAACTCTAGTTTTGGTTTGCACGAAGATCAGCCAATGCTGAATCGTGGCTTGGCTAATCGCCTGCTATCACGGATGACTTCATCCAGTAGCCGTAAAAATAAGCGATTTGATCGTGATGAAGTCGCAGGTGTTGTGATGCGATTAAACGATGTGTTTTCAGTGGTGGCAGCTAGTGCGATTAATGATCATGTTGAGGAGCAAGTGCAAGCAGAAGATGATCTTTATGAGAAGCTCTCGTATGGTGAGCCCGCATCCAGCCCATGGGTAGATATCGAAGTTGAAACCTCATTAGAGGACAGTGATGTTGAAATTCAGCCTTGGTATATCGATAACAGCAGTACCAAAGGCTATGGCTTGAGGCAGAAAGTCATTCAGCCATCTTCAGCGAGAGTGGGAGAGGTATTAGCATTGCGCGACCCTGCTGACCAGTCAGAGAGTTGGCAGATTGCGGTCATTCGCTGGATGGATTTTTACCGTGATAAAGGGCTTTGCTTTGGTGCAGAACTGCTCTCACCAAGCGCCGTGAGCATTTCAATCAAAGCCATTACCAATCGCAAAGCACCGCAGCGCCTACCTATTAATGGCTTATTATTGCCAATCATTGAAACGGTTAGGGATAAACCGTCATTATTATTACCAGGGCACATGCTATTGGTAGAAGATATTTTAATGATGGATATTGGCGCGCGTGAAGAGAAAATTCAACTGATTGCTATTGATGAATGCCTTGGGAGTTTTGCTTACTGCGATTACATCGTATTAGACCAAGAAGAGGATGAGGCAGAGTCGCCAGATAATGATTTTAGCGGCATTTGGGATTTCATATAAATGCAGCTGATCGAATAACTGGGTTCGATAATCAGCTTGCTAGCTGCGAGAACTGCTTTTAAGCACTAGATTGAGGGGTATGCGGTTACCCACTCTACATAGCTTAATCATTGGTTTTTCACCTGAGCAGCACATTACTTTGGTGAAGGATCTCAAGTTAGCGAGTGCTTCATTATACGTTAACGAAAAAGCACTGGCCCCAGATGCTTTCGCCCTGCTGCTTAAGCGTGGCAGTGTCGATATTGTTTTTCTAAAGCATAATACTAAAGCAGACTTTCAGCCACTTTATAATAGATTACAGATTAATAACCCAGATTGTATCGTTGTGGAGTTAACTGATCCTCTGTCAGATGTTTTTAGCGGGGTAGCCCTTCAACAATCAGGGGTGCAAACTTGCCAGATCGTGCATGATACACAGTTTGCAGAGTTCCACCTCGCGCTGCAGTTTGTCATGCAGTATGTGTTGTTAAAAAAGAACTTTAGGCGCTGTAAATCACTACTGTATCTCTCTGAAAGTAGGGCGTCCAAGTTGGTTGACTCTAGCAATTTAGCTATTGCTTTTATTGCTGACGGTAAGATTATTCACGCAAACATTCCTTTTCTAGTCATGTTTGCCGCAGAGTCATTAGCAGAGCTAAAGCGATTTTCACTGAAAAAAATTATTGCTCAGGATGAGTACGATGTCTTTATCAATTATCTGGCAGGCGTCAATCATTCCCCAAGGTTAAGTGCTGACTTGGTGTTAACGCTGTATCGCGCAACGGGTGTGCCTTTTAATGCGAAAATTCAAGCGTCGCAGGTTGTTTCAAAGGGGCGCCGCTGTTATCAGCTTTGGGTAGAGCAATGTACGCAAGACTACCAGGAAGAATTGATACCCGTGACTAAGGCGCTAAATATCTGGGACATGCCAACAGCACATGATCAAATTGAGCATAATCCATTTGATCATGTGCTGGGTAAAGCGATCCAAGTAGATAGTAAGACTGAAAATAGTTTGGATGTACTGCAGCGCGAGTTATTGAATGATCATCAGGTAACGTTACGTTTTCGTGAACTATACGAGCCGGGTAAGCGTTCGCTGAAGGTTTTCTGGGCAAAATTAGACATCGACCCTGAAGATTTCCGCATGATTAACTCGCTCATTTCGCGTAATACTCAAAACGGTGCGGTACTCCCCCTGCATGCAGGTTTTTGGGATCAGCTTATGTTTAAACTGGTTCTAGAAATGCTTAAGCTTGAAAAGCTGCCAGAACGTAAATATTTGGTCACACTCAGTGCCAATATGTTAGCTGATGCAGCGATGATGGATTGGCTGGAAAAACTGCTGTTGCTACTGGAAGGTAAAGCTAAGCAGCTGGTCCTCGTTATCGATTCAGAAATGCCAATGAACAGAATCCCACAGATTCATAAAGTTATTGCTTTGTTGAGGCGTATTGGTTGTCACATTGCACTCAATAACTTTTCAGTCGAACCCACACCATTATTTTTGTTTAAGCACATCAAACCTCAGCAAGTGATTTTAGACAGTGAATGGATTGATGAGCTAAAACATAAAAACGATGGTGGTTTATTCATTAAGCGCTTTGTACAAAAGCTAGAAAGCCGAGGGGTATCTGTTTTGATTCCTCAGGCTCAGCAAAAACATCAGGACAGACTGTTCGTACTGACAGGTGCTTCCTTTGGTCAGGAAATACCTACTCAGGATTGTGCATAGTTCGTACTATACATTCGTCATCATCAATAATAAAAATCAACACATGAGCCTGAGCATTGATTGCTGAGGAAGCTAATAGAATCTATGACTCACTCTTCACCTAAGCTTTCGGTTGGACTAATTATTAGGTCTGGCAAACTGTGGCATTGGCAATCCGTGCTAATCGATGGATTGCTTAGTAGGGGCTTAGTGGATGTCAACTCAGTATTGCTGACTGACCAAGAGCCGCTGATGTTACCTCAATCGATTGCTTATCTGCATGCTATAGACGCAACGTTGTTTCGTTCACCAATGAATGCGTTTGGGTTGGTTGAAATAGATTGTCCACAACCTATTGATTATTATTCGCTTGAGCAGATTGAGACAGCGGGGATCGTGGTTGATTGTTGGCTGAATTTCTCTGAAAAGCCAGTGCCTGAAAGTTTGCTAAAAACAGCGAAGATAGGGGCTTTGGAGACGCATTTTTCAAAGAACCCTAGCCCCGATGCTTTAAATTCTGCTTACTTTGGCTATGCGGCATTTGCACGATCAGAGAGACAATGTTATTTCGCGATTGTAGCGCACCATGCCAGTGGCTTGGCGGTATTGACCGAATCATTTCCTAGCTTGGATGCTGGGCCGTTGAGTCGCAATATGAATCAGTATTGGAAGTCAATTGGGCATGCTTGGGTTCGGATATG
>JBMZDT010000110.1:0-6646 GCA_049614505.1 Leucothrix sp. | reverse complement strand
GCTGCCATTGAAACGGTGTGGGATGGATTGGTGACGCCACCTAAGGGCAAATCAATTTCGCGTAAACACTATCCATCTGGTGAAGTGGTGCTAGATAAAGGGCAGGAAATGGGGCGTTTTAATATGGGGTCGACTGTTATTCTTGTGATGGAATCGCCAAGCCCAGCATTATCTCAGTCGTTAGTTGAAGGATTGCCCGTTAAGATGGGGCAAGCGATTTCGGCATAACAGCGGTTGTTTTCTTTGCTATTGACTCCGTGTGAGTGTCTTTAATTTGATGTATGTTGGGTAAGTTTTCTAAAAAGACCTCGAATAATGTAGGGTCAAAATGCTTGCCGACCATGCTACTCATGACATCAAGTGCCTCTGTTTCACACTTGGCGGGTCTGTAGGCACGTTGATGCGTCAGGGCATCGTACACATCGACAATAGCAGTAATTCTGGCAGATTCTGGTATTGCCTCGCCTGCGAGTCCGTTTGGATATCCCGTACCATCCCATTTTTCATGATGATGCAGGGCAATCTCAGACGCCATCTGTAGTAGAGGAATGTCTGTTTCACCTAGTAGGTCAGCACCAATCTTAGCGTGCTGTTTCATGATCTCGAATTCATCATCATCAAATGCAGTGGGCTTTTGCAGTATCTGGTTAGGAATGCCGACATTGCCAATGTCGTGCATAGGGGCAGCCGCTCGAATATCGGCGGTTGTTGTCTCATCCCAGTTAAGCGCCTTTGCCATGACTTCAGCATAGAGACCAATACGTTGAGCATGAGCAGGCGTTTCATAATCACTGTGGCGAACAGCATTCAGTAGCGTTGTGGCTATCTGTGCTTCGCGGGTCTTGTTTTGTTTTGTCCGCTTGCTTGCTTCCAAGTGCAGAAGCTCCTGAGAAAAAGCATTATCCCGGTAGCCTTGCAGCCTGACGACTTCGTTGTAGTACTCTTCACCTAAGTCTTGAATGATGAGTAGTGGCTGTTCATCACGCCATAAGGCAATCGCTTCTAAAGGAATTTCTTCTGCATCGGGTGTGTAATCAACCCAAGGGCCAGAGCGGTGTGGTGTGCTGACTTGGCTCTCCCAGAACTCTTCTGCTTCATCTAAAAAGCAGTCAAGAAATGGAAAGATATTGTTAAACTGGACGCTTTCGCCTTCAGCCAGCGCCTTCTCAAAAAATTGCCCCAGCCAAACCGGTGGCTGTGACAGTAGCTGAAATGTTTGAGGATCAACGCGTTTAAATACCGCAATATTCAATGATTGAAAAACTTTTGACAGTACTTGGCTCATTTATTTATTCTCATTTTTATTTGGCAACGCATCAACGTTAAGCAGGTTTTCTGCAAGCAGTTGAAAGGTTTCCTCTACCCCATCACCTGTTTTGGCACTGGTTAATATAATGGTGACGCCTTCGTCTTCAAGCTTCTTTAGCTGTAATGCGTCAACCTGCCACTCATCTTTCAGGTCTGCTTTATTAATCGCAATGATAAAGGGAACGTCCCCGGTGTATTCGCGCGCTTCTTGGTGCATGGTGATGGCGGTATCTATCGACAGTGGGCGTGTGCCATCCACCACAATGACATAGCCTGCTACGCCGCGTAAATATGACGTGCGGAGTCGGGTGAGTTCATCCTGACCAGCCAAATCCCAAATCATCAAAGTAATGGCTTGTTCGTTGACTGTTAGCTGTTTTTTATCAATCTTTACTCCAACCGTCGTATGGTATTTTTCCCCAAAAATACTGTTTACGTAGCGTAGGACTAAACTCGTTTTACCAACAGCAAACGCACCCAAAAGGCAGATTTTTTTTTGTACCACGGATGTCACCCTATTCGTCAATCACGTAATGTGGATTTAACTTACTCAATAATGCTTATTTCGCTGGTATCCAAGCGACTTATGCCCCCAAGGTTGCTGACACCTGCTGTAAATTTATCTAACCAGGATTGAGTGCTTTTCCCTATTATGCCCAGTACCCCATTCTCTATTTTGAGCACAATGGCGTCCGGAATGTCAAAAGCCTGATGCACCCTTTTTAATGCAATATCAGGGTCTAATGACAAATAAGGACTGAATGCTAAGTCTACCGCTATGTTCTTAAGTGTTCCATAATTAATCAGTTCTGAAGGATTTTTGGCCAGTGGGTCAGCTAGCCCACTAATGTGATATCGACCTGCGTTGTAAGCGGTGTGTGTGATCACTAATCCTGGTTCAGACCGTAGCGTTTGTTGTACCTTGAGCCATTCATCTTGTGCAAGGCTTGATTGGTAATAGCTGTAGAGCCCCCATGACAGGGCGATCAAACCGATAAGGCCAGCACCGTATTTAAACAACTTGCTTTGTTTGTTTGCCGCCCCTTGGCTAGGTTTTGCTTTTTGCTTTGTTTTTTTGCTGATGAGCTGTGTTTTGAGGCATTGAGACAACAGAGGTTGGAGGTGATCAAACGTGCTGGAATCACCTTGATAATTCCCTAAACGCTTATGCTCATGCTGATGCACGACTTCGATAGTCTCAGTCAGCATATTCTGCAAGTCGTTGGGAACGGTGCCACGAATAACCGTCGCTAGTAAAGCCTGTGGGCCATTTTCAATTAAAACCGTTAAATCACCCAGCCTTAACGAGTTTAAGCCGCTGCTCTGTTCGACTGAGAAGGAGTCATTGGTAAAGTCTTGGATAGCAGTGAGCATACCCGACACCATGTCAGGGTCTTTGCTAATTGCCGTGTCTGCTAAAACATGTTGTAGCAGGAGTCCCGTTTCGCGATGGATCAGGAACACCTGCTCTACTTGAAACACGAGGTTTTTAATCAGTACAATCTCAGCATAACGTTTACCCGTTAGCCAAGCATCGACACGCCAGCGTAGTGATTGTGGTGAAACACTGTGCTCAAGCAGCTGATTAAAATTATTCGTCATTTGCTCCATAGCAACGCTGATCGATTGACGAATGGCGGGCCCCATCACAGGGTAAAGCACATTCGCAACAGGCTTTGGATCACTGGATACCGAGTCCATTAAAGCACCAATAACGGTTGGTGCCAAAACCTCTTGTACGTTGCTATCAGGCGTTTTGAGTTTTAATGCCTCCCGAATAGCAGGCGTAATGAGTTGCCCTAGCTTAACTGGATCATCAAGTATTTCAATTTTTTTCAGAATAACCTGATACTCAGGGCCCAGCAGCAATCGGCGCAATGATTCCAGCTCAGTTTCATCAAAGAGCTGCCCCATAGCCACCGTCTGTTGCTGGGTGCTAGGCATGCTATCGGCCATGATGTTATCGTTTATCCGTGGTTTCAAGGAGTTGCTGTGCCATTCCCTGAAGTAATTTAGCGAGGTCGCCCCTATCTGTTTTGTCTGACTTCAGCTCAAGAGAGGCTTGTTCAAGCTTTTGTGACAGGTCTTCGTATCGTTTCGTTGCTTGTTGCTCTAATTTGCTGGACTCTTCAGTTAGTTTTTGCTGAAGCGTATCGTGATCAGCCACATGCTTTGCTTTGGCATGTTCCAGAGAAGCCTTAACACCATCAATTAGCTGATGATTTTCTTGCTTATCATGCTGTCGATTGGCATTTTCATCGCTCAATAATTTAAACAGTTTGTTTATTTCAGCTGAAAGAAACTCAAATTGGTTCTGGGTGTCTTGTTTGAGTGCGGCGATATTTTGTTGCAATGTGTGATGCGTATCATGCCGTCTTTTTTCAGCTTCCCGAGATTGCTCACCAAATAAAATTTCTCGGATCGCTTCAAGGTTGTCTGACTCATCCGATACTTTAGTCTTGGACTCGTCATAGAGTTGACGGGCAGGGCTGTGACGGTTGGCGTTAGCTATATTATTGTTTTTCTTAGGCATTAGGGTTTACCTTGCTCAATATGAAATGGTTAAGCTCTCCAACACTGTACCGTTGGATTTCCCAATGGCGTAGGTTATTACCAATGGAAAGTGCTTAATGCATGCGTACATATTGTAGACATTATTTCTTAATCAGAAATGAATTCCAGATGAGCGTTTTTAGCAAATGAGCCTTTAACGTTTGTTTTTGCCTTTGAAGCGTTGTTTGCGGGTCTCATCTTTTAAGCGCTTTTTCTCTCTAGCCTGCATGACGTGTGTTTGTTCACGTGCGACTTGCTCTGGTGACTCCAGTGTAATCGGCCCCAAAGTGCCATTACGCAATTCTGCAATTAAAATATTGCTGGCTTTTTCCAGCAACACATCTCCGCCAGCGCGTAGGCATCCCCTTAATCGCCCTATGGCTTCAATGAGTGCTAGTTCCGATGTTGGTATTTGCTCAAGTTCGTAGCGTTCAAGTAGGCGCTGTGGGTAGGTCGCGAGTAAATACTCCGCCGTTGCAAAGGCGACATCGGTATTATCAGTTGCTGTTTCTTTTATCGCGCCCGTTGCGGCAAGCCGATAAGCATAGTTTTCATGTTCTATTTTTGGCCAGAGCATGCCCGGTGTATCAATCAGCGTAATCCCCCCATCAAGCTTAATACGCTGCTGATTTTTGGTGACGGCAGGTTCATTGCCAGTTCTGGCGATGGTTTTGCCTGCTAGTGCATTGATTAAAGTCGATTTGCCCACATTGGGAATGCCAATGATCATTGCATGAATGTTTTTATAGTCACCCTCACGGCCTTTGTTTGGAATCAGTTTATGGCAGAGATCGGTAATATGGCTGAGGCTGTTTTGGGCTTTAACGTTAGTTTGTAAAGTACGGATATTATCCTGTTGTTCAAGATGCTGCTGCCACACCCGTGTCATTTCGGGGTCGGCTAAATCGCTCTTATTAAAGAGCTTGATGCAGGGTTTATGTTTAATTAAATCTGCAATCATTGGGTTTTGGCTACTAAACGGGATGCGGGCATCAAGTACTTCAATCAGTACATCAACGCTTGGCAGTACTTCACGCACCGCTTTGGCAGCTTTGTGCATGTGTCCGGGAAACCATTGGATCTGCATATTAGGGTGTATCGCTTAAGGTAATGGCTTCGTGTGTGATTAAGATCAGTCTTTGTTTGTAGAGGCTGCTCAAGGCACGCTTATAGTTTGCTTTGCTCACACCGTAACTGCGATAGATCGCCTCAGGGAGACTTTTATCCGTTAAGTTAGACGTGCCGTTGTTGTGTCGTAACTGAGTTAAAATTTTATCGCATAGCTCATCAACAGTGCTTTTTTTACTGCTATCAAGCCGCAAATCGATTTTGCCATCATCACGGATCTGCTTGATAAACCCAGTGAGCTCGTCACCATTCCTAAGCTCGCGAAATACTTCATTTTTAAAAATAAGGCCAAGGTAATCATGATTAATGACCGCTTTGTAGCCAAGATCGGTTTGACCTGCAATCAGTAAGTCAACGGACTCGCCTACCTCAATGGCTTCATCAGCTTCCTCATCAAGGTAGTCATGCAGACGTGATGAGGCGATCATGCGGTTAGTTGCGTCATCAACCGAGACAACAACCACGTAAGAGCGACCCACTTCCATTGGGCGGTCTTGCTCATTAAATGGCACTAGCAAGTCTTTTGGCAACCCCCAGTCCAAGAACGCACCAATTGGTGTGACTGACACGACTTTGAGGTAAGCGCATTCATCCGCCATGACTTTGGGTGTTTCGGTGGTGGCGATTAGCCGATCTTCTGAGTCTAGATAGATAAACAAATCTAGCCAGTCCTGAACGATCGTACCTTCTGGCACATAGCGTTTGGGTAGCAGGATTTCGCCCGCGTCACCGCCGTCCATGTACAGGCCAAATGAAACGTGTTTGGTAACTTGCAGTGTGTTGATGCGACCAATTTCCAGCATCGAAGTGTCCCTAATCTTAAAGTGCAGTGAATTCCGCAGTGGCTTATTCTATCGTTGATTGGCCCACCGCTCCATTAAATTCCCTGCCTATGAAAAGCAAATCGTTGTAAAGGCTAACGATTTTTCCAAGAATATTTGTATAATGCGCCCGTCTTGCTTTGGATTGCACCGGATTTACGCTTCGGTTAGCTATAGGAATCATTATGTCTCAGTTTGTTGTGTGTGCTTTATATAAGTTTGTTGCGTTGGATGGTTTTGAACAACTCCAGCAGCCACTCAGGGATTGCCTACTAAATAATGCAGTCTGCGGTACGTTGTTATTGGCCAATGAGGGTATTAACGGGACGATTGCAGGCAGCCGTCACGGTATTGATGCGGTATTGCACTGGTTATCACAGGATCCTCGATTAGCTGATATTGAGACGAAAGAGTCTCTGTCGGATGTGATGCCGTTTAAGCGAACCAAAGTTAAACTTAAAAAAGAAATCGTGACGATGGGTGTTGAAGGCGTTGACCCACAGCGTGTTGTTGGCACCTATGTGGAGCCTGAGGATTGGAATGCGTTGATTAGTGATCCTGACGTGATGTTGATAGACACGCGTAATGATTATGAATATCAGGTTGGTACGTTTAAACATGCGATAAATCCTGAAACGGAAAGCTTTCGTGAATTTCCGCAATATGTTGCTGATCATGTGTTGCCTAATCGTCCTAAAAAAGTTGCCATGTTTTGTACGGGTGGGATTCGTTGTGAGAAGTCAACGGCTTATCTGAAAGAGCAGGGGATTGATGAGGTGTACCACTTAAAAGGTGGCATTCTTAAATACCTAGAAAAAGTTGATGAAGCGGACACG
>JBMZDT010000109.1:0-6777 GCA_049614505.1 Leucothrix sp. | reverse complement strand
CCCCAATGATTTGTTGCGCTTATTATAATGTAGAATTTTAGTGTTCTAACTCTGGAAGTTCGGACCTGATTGGCGTGACAGACTCTTGGTTATCACCTGCTTCAGACTTTTTCTCAAAGTTGAGTTTCCATTCCAAGTTATTTTTAGAGGTGGCATTTTCCATGGCGGCCTCTTTGGTGATTCTTCCTGCAAGGCAATGTTTGATAAGTGATTGGTCAAAGGTATGCATACCGTCAGCCGACCCTTTTTCCAGAATATCATTTAGCTCGTGGGTTTTTCCTTTACGGATAATTTCCGAAACAAATGGCGTATTAATAAGAACTTCGCTGGCTAGCACGCGCTTCCCATGAACATCGGGTATGAGTCGTTGAGCAACAATACCTCGTAAGTTTAATGATAAATCCATGAGAATGCGTTGCTTTTGATCCGCAGGAAAAAGATATAGTAAACGATCCAGAGCTTGTGTTGTGTTGGTTGCGTGCAAGGTGGTAATAACTAAATGACCTGTATCAGCAAATCCCATGGCTGAGTCGACGGTTTCTGTATCCCGAACCTCGCCAACCATTACAACATCAGGGGCTTCTCGCATAGCTTCACGCATGGCATTTTTATAGGAAAGTGTATCAAAACCGACCTCACGTTGTCCGATGATTGACTTGTCGTGTTTAAAAACAAATTCGATAGGATCTTCAATGGTGAGAATGTGTCCAGAGTGCCGTTCATTACGATATTGAATCAAAGAGGCCATGGAGGTGGACTTTCCTGCCCCAGTAGAGCCAACAAACAGCACCATGCCATCTTTTTTCATGACGAGTTCTTTTAGTACTTCGGGTAGTCCTAGCACTTCAGGTGTCATAATATCCGAACGCACATGGCGAATAACCATCGAAACCTCACCACGTTGATGGTAAGCATTTAAACGGAAGCGTCCGACATCACGAATAGCTAGGCCTTTGTTAATTTCTTTAGTGTTTTTAAAGCTTTCCCACTCTTCTTCATTAAACATTCCCTGAGCAAGCTTCTCCACCATGCCTGGTCTCATCGCTTCTTTAGTGAGGTGCTTAAACCCTCCCATTACTTTAATCGATGCTCGAGCACCAGTAGTAAGATAGAGGTCAGATGCTTCATGCTTTACCATTGCTGCTAGAAATGCAGTGACTTGGGGTTTGCTTTCGCTCATTGTGCAGCCTCATCGTAAAGTTCTTCAATTGAAATGCTATCGGTGCCTTTAAAGAAATCATCCGTTTTGGAGTTGCGGCTACCGAGCTTTAGTTTCAGGCGTAAGTCATTGATGGAATCAGCATTGCGCATGCCCTCTTGAACGCTGATAAGCCCTGCATCTATCATATGAAATAGCGCTTGGTCAAAAGTACACATGCCGAGTTGGTTTGACTTTGCCATGAGTTCTTTCATACCCGATACATCACCTTTTAGAATCAAGTCTGCCATCATGGGGGTATTGAGAAGCACTTCCACAGCAGGGAAACGTCCCTTGCCATCTTTTTTGCGGGTTAAGCGTTGAGAGATAATGGCTTTTAGGTTGAGTGATAAATCCATGAGTAGTTGCTCACGGCGTTCATCTGGAAAGAAGTTGACGATCCGATCAATGGCCTGGTTCGTGCTATTGGCATGTAGGGTCGTTAAGCAAAGATGCCCTGTTTCCGCATAAGCAACGGCATACTCCATCGACTCGCGATCACGCACCTCACCCAATAAAATAACATCGGGTGCCTGACGCAAGGTGTTCTTCATCGCGACTTCATAATTTTCTGTGTCTAGGCCAACTTCACGCTGAGTCACCAAGCAGTTTTTGTGTGCATGGGTAAATTCTATGGGGTCTTCAATAGTGATGATATGCCCATGTGTGGCTTCGTTTCGTAGGTCTATCATTGACGCTAGCGTGGTTGACTTACCTGACCCAGTAGCCCCAACCATAATGACTAAGCCACGTGTTGTCATTGTGATATCTTTTAATACAGGCGGCACACCGAGGGTTTTAAAACTTGGAATGTCGCTGGGAATATGTCGCAGCACCATGCCTGAGCACCCACGTTGCGTAAAAGCATTAACACGAAAACGATCTGAGCCTGGTAGGCTAATTGAGAAGTTACCTTCCATATATTCTTCAAAATTGCGCATCTGTTTGTCGTTCATAATGGAACGCACCAGCATGCGTGACTGGTCTTCAGATAGCGGTTGGTTTGACAGATGTTTCATCGCGCCATTAATTTTGACGCTCGGCGGTGCTCCCGCCGTCACGAATAAATCTGACCCTTTAAGCTTTAGTACGTTACGGAGCAGATTATGCACGTACGCCATAGCACTCTCTTTATCCATCGAGGCTCCTTTTAGACAATTTATTGCTTAACATTTTTATTTTTAGGAATAACGTCCGTTATTTACAGTCCATAATGAACTACCTTATCTGTACCGACGCTGACCTACGTTTAAACAGTCTCTGCGCTATCGGCTTTTGACATGGCAACTTCACGTGAAATAAGCCCTTGTGACATGAGCTTTTGTAATGCTTGATCCAGTGTCTGCATTCCTTCACCTGCGCTGGTCTGTAGTGTCGATTTCATTTGAGCAATTTTATTTTCACGAATCATCGAGCGAATGGCTCGCGTACCAATAAGAATTTCATGGGCTGCGACTCGACCACCGCCTGATTTTTTGAGCAATGTTTGTGAAATAATGGCCTGTAAAGACTCTGAAATCATCGAACGAATCATGTCTTTCTCAGCCGCAGGAAAGACATCGACAACACGGTCAATGGTTTTGGGTGCACTGGTAGTATGTAGTGTGCCGAACACTAAATGCCCCGTTTCTGCCGCAGTTAGTGCAAGTCGAATGGTTTCTAGGTCACGTAACTCACCTACTAAGATGGTGTCGGGATCTTCACGCAGTGCAGAGCGTAGTGCTGCCTCAAAACTCTGCGTATCCCGATGCACTTCACGCTGATTCACCAAGCATTTTTTACTCTCGTGAACAAATTCAATCGGATCTTCCAAGGTTAGAATATGCCCATAATCATTACGGTTTTTGTAATCGATCATGGCGGCTAGGGTTGTTGATTTACCCGAACCCGTAGGGCCCGTAACCAATACTAACCCTCGAGGGTTATCCGTAATTTTTTTGAAAATGGGTGGGCAATTAAGGTCTTCCAAGCTCATTATCTTGCTCGGGATGGTTCTGAAAACGGCAGCGGCACCACGGTTTTGGTTGAACGCGTTAACACGGAAACGTGCGACGCCAGGGGTTTCAAATGAAAAATCGGTTTCCCAGTATTCTTCATAATCCTTGCGTTGCTTGTCATTCATGATGTCATACACCATGCTATGCACGTCTTTATGTTCTAGCTGTGGCAGATTGACACGTCGCATGTCGCCATCAACACGAATAATGGGTGGCTGACCTGCTGAAATATGAAGGTCAGAGGCGTTATTCTTTACCGAAAATGCCAGCAGTTGTGTAATATCCATGAGTCGTTTTATTATTATTTTAAGAACATAAATTGAACATATCACAGATGCCTAACATTCCTCATAACCTTCAGATAATTGGCAGCGAGATTAGCGAGTCTTGTGGCGCTGCAAAACGGCTACCCGAAACGGTTCAGCTCTTGGCTGTTAGCAAGCGCCATAGCACGGACTTGATTCGACAGGCTTATGTCGCGGGGCAGCGTGCATTTGGTGAAAACTATGTCCAGGAGATGGTGGAAAAAGCGCAAGAGCTGGCGGATTTGACGATCGAATGGCATTTCATTGGCCCGCTACAATCTAATAAAAGTAAAGAGGTTGCAGCGACAGCAAGTTGGGTACATACCATTGACCGCTTAAAAATTGCTCGGCGTTTAAGTGAACAGCGCCCTGATCATTTGCCACCATTGAATGTCTGCTTGCAAGTTAACATTAACCAAGAAGCGAATAAATCAGGTGTGAGTTTGGAAGAGGTTGGAGCATTGGCGGCGGCAATTGCTGATCTACCTAATTTAAAATTAAGAGGACTCATGGCGATACCTGAAGCGACTTCCGACCCTGAGCAGCAGCGGGCTAACTTTGCCTTGCTTGCAAAGGCTCAAGCAGAACTCAATGCGTCGCACTATGAATTAGATACCTTATCGATGGGTATGAGTGGTGATATGAATGCCGCTATTGCAGAAGGATCAACGATGGTTAGGATAGGCACAGCGATATTTGGTCAACGACCAGACGCATAATAGAATAGGGCGTGGCGACGGCATATAGTTGGTATTCGTCAGACAATAATGATTAAGATTTAATGAGAGGGTTTGTTTTCTAACATGGCAATACAAATGAATTCACAAGCAACGACCAAGATTACGTTTATTGGTGCAGGCAATATGGCGCGTAGTTTAGTCGCCGGTCTAGTGGAAGAAAATGCGGACTTAGCAATAACAGTCTCTGATCCTGCGGAAGCACAATTAGACATTATTCGGGGTCGCTGGCCTGTGTGTACGGCAACAACTGATAACCACGCTGCGATTAGTGATGCCGATATTGTGGTGCTGGCGGTTAAGCCGCAGATGATGCAGAAAGTCTGTGAAGGATTAGCGACATCCATTCAAGAGACTAAACCGCTGATTATTTCTGTGGCGGCGGGTGTTAGCGAATCCAGCTTGAACCGTTGGCTAGGTGGTTTGTTACCCATTGTTCGATGTATGCCCAATACTCCAGCATTAGTTCAGGCAGGAATGTCAGGACTGTATGCTAATGCGCGGGTGAGTGATGAGCAGCGCAACTTAGCTGAAAGCATTATGCGCGCAGTTGGTATGGTGTTGTGGTTTGATGATGAGGCAAAGCTCCATGCGGTAACAGCTGTGTCTGGTTCTGGCCCTGCGTACTTCTTTTTATTGATGGAAGCGATGCAGGCCTCGGCTGAAAGTTTTGGCTTTAGCCCACAGGAAGCGCAATTATTAGTGCAGCAAACGGCTTTTGGCGCAGCTAAATTAGCGATGGAAAGTCCCGAAAGCTCAGGCGAGTTACGGAGAAACGTAACGTCGCCTGGTGGCACGACAGAGGCGGCGATTGGTCAATTCCAAGCAGCTGGCTTAGCAGCCATAGTGGATACGGCATTGAAAGCGGCCGCACAACGCTCAATAGTATTGAGTGGAGCCAAGCCTGCTATTGAACAATCATAAGGATTACCGCTATGTCAGTCATTCAAGAAATCTTACTGTTTCTCGTTGAAACGCTCATGTCGCTATACATTAGTGCGATCGTTATTCGTTTCTTGTTAGGGTACGCTAAAGCGGATTTTTACAATCCTCTCTCGCAGTTTTTAGTAAAGATTACCAACCCTATATTAGTGCCGCTAAGACGTTTTGTCCCAGCAATAGGTAAGCTAGATACGGCAGCAGTGGTTGCGGCCTATGTGTTGACGGTGATTAAATCAATTATCATCTTTGCTCTTGTAGGTAAGGGGCTAAGCGTTATTGGCGTACTTGGGTTTTCGTTGAAAGAGCTCATTGTTGGTGTGATTTGGATCTATGTCATTGCGCTCATTTTGATGGCAGTGATTAGCTGGATTGGTAGTGCACACGGCAACCCTGTATCCCCGTTAGTTAATAGCTTGGTCAGCCCCTTAGTTGACCCTGTGCGCAGGCGTCTACCGCCCGTGGGCATGTTAGATTTATCACCGATGGTAGTCATGATTGGGCTTTATATCTTACTGATTATTGTGAATGGCATTCTTTAACGCGCTCTACCAGTATTCTCTGTTCGCTCACTGAGGTATCTTAAGAAACAATAAAGCCCGGTCAGATAACTGCCGGGCTTTATTGCAATGGCCATCAAAGGCCTGTTATTTGATGTTTAAGGCTTAGCGGTTGATAGCCCTAAAATTTCCCAAGTCTGCATACCGCCACGGAAGTACTTAATTTTATCCGTTGGGTAACCATACTTCAGTAGCGTTCTGATGCTGGCTGGGGATTGCCCACACCACATACCGTTACAGAACAAGACGAGTGTCTTAGCACCTGAGTAGTCAAATACCTTGCTGGTATCGCCATCTGTAATAGCCTCGTTAACATCCATAGAGTCCATATCGTCAGCCAATTTTACGCCGAAGTGATCAGACATCACTTTGATAATGCCTTCTGTGGTTGCGCCTTTGGCAGGGACTAGGCTTGTCCATGGAACATTAACTGCGCCAGGAATGGTACCTTTTGCCACCCAGTCAGGGGTGCGAGAGTCACCTACAAAAATAGAGCTATCACCATCATTCATTTTGGCGATGTAATCAATAACTTCACCTTCACCAATGGTCTGAACGCCAGGCGCTACCTCCATTGGCTGAATGCAAAACGGCGGGCAAGGACGTGAAGTCTTAGCAAAAGCAGGGTTAACGGTCGCTTTATTGTCTTGATTACGCTTGATTTCAACATCTTTACCGTTATGTTTTACCGTGATGCTCATCAAATCTGGGGTAATGCCTACAGGCTTTCCGCCATGGCTATCTGCTGATGCAGTGCCAGCAAAACCTAATCCCAAGGTTAAAACCATGGTTGCAATCGTTGTCAGTTTCTTGATGTCTCTCATAGATGATGTCCTCCAGAACATACAATTAAGGAAGGCGTTAAGCCCGGTCTAGAAATCTAATGGTTCAATGTGTTAGCAATCGTCTTCATCCAGCTCTTCTTCTTCGCTTGTATCATCAGCCTCTTCTGATTCAGATTGTTCTGAATTCATCGCGTCATCAGAGGAATGATCGGTGTCAGTGGATGAGTCAGACTCAGTCGAGTGCTTCATATCAGAG
>JBMZDT010000108.1:0-6821 GCA_049614505.1 Leucothrix sp. | reverse complement strand
TGATTATCGTTACTCAAATAAAATCATCATCTAACTATACTTAAAGATAATTTATATTTTTAAAAATATTTCTAATTTTCAAAGAGCACCTCCTTGGTTTTATTTTTTGCCAAAACACTTTCGGATGACTCTTTTCCGCAGTCACCACATAAATATCGAGGTGACTTTTTTAGTATGACTTTGTTTATATAGCCTCGATGTGATCGTTTTAAATTAAAACTCCCACAAATCGGACAATAGTGCCTAGAAGCCATACTACTTGATGACGCACTCTTCATTACTTACTCCCTAGTTGTATTTTTTATGTTACATAAATACATTAGTTGATTAGATATTATTATTTTCAATACAATTAAGGCCCAAAAACACCTTAATTGTCTTATTATTATAATAAAAACACCTTAAATTTAAACAAACAAAGGGCCGTTAAAAGTTAACTTTAAGACACTGATATTGATTTTCTAAAACTTTAGATAATTACGCGTCGTATCAAAGCTCAAACTGCAAACCATACCCCCGTTATTTGGTAAGGTTGTTTCTCTCGGATGCCCCAGCAGACCCACACAGTTTTGAGTGAGACCTCTAAATGCCAAAACAAATTAGCCCACAGCCTTTTGATAATCACCCTGCTTTCTATCGTGAAGACAATCGGCGCAACCGTGGCTTTAACCCAACCAGCAAAGCGTTTTTAGAGGCCAAGTTCAGCACCCTACTCCCCACATCATTTGTTAAAAACCGACGCATCCTAGACTTAGGCTCGGGTAATGGCGCAGCGGGGCACTGGGCCCTTAGTAAAGGGGCCAAACACTACACAGGGGTTGAGGTCCAGAAAAACTATGCCTTGCAGTCGCGCCAGCTACTCGCTCACTGGCCGGACCAAGTCACGATCATTCAGCAAGATGTGCGTAGCTACCTACAAGATGCGCTCGACAACAGTTTTGACCTCGTCCTGTTGGCTGGCATGCTCTACCATTTTATTGACACTAAAAACATTATCGACCAAGCCTGCCGTATTGCGAGTGAGCAGGTGATTGTGGAAAGCAGTTACCCACGCGGCATGCGCACTGGAACACTGCCGTTAAATCTCGCCATTACCGAGTACGTCACGGATCAAGAGGTTAATCTCGACACCGGTGATCAATCGCTGCTGGGCATTTCGGCAGCGACCTCATTAGCGGCACTCGATCTTTTATTTCGCCTCAATCGGTTTGGCAAGCAAGAGCATAAACTGGCGTTCCCCTTAACCCCTGATACGGTCATCTATAATGAAAACTTGCTCGGTCAGAGCGACTTAGCCACACGTTTTGCAGCGCGTTATTGCTACAACCCACACCAGCCACCGCTAAACACATTAGAAAACAATCTCTCCACTCAATCAGGGCAAACACTGTCTTGGGAAAACGACCCCATTGCGCAAGCTAAGACGGATGAATATCAAAAGCAGGCGGCCTCACTGAGTAGTAACGCTAAAGCCGGTCAATGGAAGTTTGATGCACAGGTTGCAGCGGTTTTTGATGGTATCGCCCGCCGTGAAATCCCAGACTATCTAAGAGTGATTGGGCTTTGTGTAAAGATCATTAATAAAGGGCACCTTAAACAACCTAAAATCATTGATGTAGGTAGCGCAACGGGAGAAACCCTAAAACAGCTACACCAAGCAGGCTACCGCGCCCTGTATGGCGTCGAAGCATCAGAAGATATGATCAAACGCTCATTTGACCAAGCGACCTTAATTCATTCGGAGGCATTCCCTGAAGCACATGGCCCGTTTGATTACGTCCTAAACAATTGGACGCTTCACTTCATTAAACACCCGCTTAGCTACCTTGAAGCGATTAAACGCGCTTTAGCACCCGGTGGAATACTCATCCTGTCAGATAAGGTGTCGAGCAGCGAACTGACCCATAGCCTTTACCATGACTATAAACGTAGCCAAGGTGTGACAGAGGCTGAAATTGAAAAGAAACGCCAACAAATTGAGGGCATATTAGTAACCTACCCGACTCATTGGTATTTGAATGCGCTTAGCAACCTAGGGTTTGAGCAAATCGAAATTATTAATGCAAACGCTGCTTTTGTGACGTTCATGGCAATAAAGCCCAACCACTAAAATGCCTGATAAACGTTGCCTGCGTTGAATTTACATAACGCCACAGGAACAATTTTCCTACACTAGAGTCTACTAGCGCAGGACAGGATAAATACCCCAAGCATTTGAGTTGGAGGTTTTACATCATGTTTCCCAAAAAAGCATATCTTTCCAGCCACTCACTTTACTTCCATCAAGAATACGGAAGCATGCGGCAGTAGAATATGCTAGTTTCAGATCACAGATACCAATGGAGGCTTAATCATAATGAAAGTAATTCGCGCTCATCAATTACTCACACCGAAGCACGCTGTTTTTGGGGCATCCCTCACACTACTTGCAGCGACTTTAATTTTTCCAACGGCCCAAGCAAAGACAGTCAACGTTAACTCTGGTCCGATCATTAACGGGTTATTTGCCCGGATCGTCTGCCCGAATGTCGCCGCTCAAGCTAATGGTGTCTGGACGGGGGAATATGATCGCAAGCGCCAGACCTGCGAAGTGAATATTCCTGATCCAGTGAAGCAAAATAAGCCCGTCAAAAGGGCCCCACTTAAACCCCCTGTTAAATTACTTAATGTGGAAGCCGGTCGTATTTGGAGCCAGCCACACGCTAACCAGCGATGCAAACAATTGGCTAAAGCCAACAAAGGCCGCTGGACAGGTAACTGGAGTGAAAAAACAGAGACCAAACCTTCTTACTGCCAAATTGAAGTGCTGCTACCCAAAAAACCAAAACCCACGCACAAAACGGTTAATATTGAAGCAGGCCGTATTTGGAGCCAAGCGCATGCGAATCAGCGCTGTGTCGCCTTAGCCAAAATCAATAAAGGCCAATGGACGGGCAAATTTTCCACAGTCAATCATAAATCAAGCTGTGAAATCAAAGTCGCACTGACTCCACCTAAGCCAAAACCAACGCACAAAATGGTCAATATTGATGCAGGGCGCATCTGGAGCAAATCCCATGCGAACCATCGCTGTGCCGCTTTAGCTAAAAACAATAAGGGCCAATGGACGGGTAAATACACCACGACCAACAACCGGTCTAGCTGCCAAATTAAGGTGGCGATGAACCATGCTATGCCAAAACCTGCGGTCAAAAAGCCTAAGCCAAAACCAGTCAAACGTAAGGTTCGTGAGATTAGTGCGGGCGTCCTTCAGTATCAGTGGCAAGCGAACAGAAAATGCAAGCGTATTGCTAAAGAAGCCAACGGTTCATGGACAGGTGAGTGGCGCAAGAGCACCAACCAACAGCAAGGTGCTTGCGAAATTAAGCTGGCAGGCAACGCTAAAAAGAAGCAACAGCAGCAACCACAGCCCGCATCTGTGCCCACAACGGTTGTTAAAGATGCTGATGCTGGCCCAATTTGGGATCAGGCACACGCTAACCGCAAATGCCCTTTAATTGCTAAAAACAATAAAGGACAGTGGACGGGCAACTGGCGTAAAGTCGGCTCTAACAATATGTCAGTCTGCCAGATCCGGGTAGATGCTGGCGCAACAGCGGCTAAGCCAGTGGTTAAAACTGAAACCACTTATGTACCGCTACCCAAGCCTAAACCTGCTGCTCCTGCAAACAACGTTCGTGAAATCTTTGCAGGCCCGATTTGGGATCAAGCACAAGCTAATAAGAAATGTCAGCTGCTTGCTGCCAACAATAAAGGCGTATGGACAGGTAAATGGCGCAAAACAGATGCCAGACATAATTCGCTCTGCTCTATCCGGTTTTAAGTTACTCACTTAAATTGGACATAAAAACGGCCCCGATATCGGGGCCGTTTTTATTTGCTCAGGGTTTTAAAGCATCCTGTGCTGACAGGTCTAAACCGTCGCTATTTTGCTTGCGCCTTCGCAACACCCATGTCCATCAATTCTTGAATTTTATTGATATTGGTGCCCGCTACAATTCTACCTAGCTCCTTTTCACCGTTCAGTACAATCAGCGTAGAACGGCGTGGGATATTACGTGACTCAGTCACTTCATGGTCACCATACACATCCCAGTCGACCCGCACAAAAGTCAGATGCTTGTCATATACTGGGTTGCGCTCACGTAACTGATTGATTAATCGCTCTTGGCGCTTACAGGTGCTGCACCAACTTGCAGCATAGTCAACAAAGACCGTTTTACCCTCTGCTAAGGCTTGTTTGATTAAGCCCGGTGTGTACTCAACACTAGCGGCAGTCACTAGGCTGGGGGCTAACGCTAAACCCGCAATTAAACTGATAAAAGTACGACGTTTCATAATATTTTCCTTTATTAGTACGTAGTGGAAAGGTCTTGGAACCAGTCTGGCAAAACATCAACCAACCAAGCTTCAATGCCATAGTGAAATTTGAAAAAAATCATCAGACCAACGAGTAAAAAAGTTACCCCCATGATCGGTTTAGCTTTCTCAGCCAAGCCACGTAACTGTTGCTGACGGCTGCGAATGGCTTCTCGGGTGCCATAGCCCAGCGCTAAAATGACACTAGACACACCCAATGCAAAGCTCGACATAATGGCAAATACCCAGAGTAGACTCTGCCCTTGGCTTGCCAAAGAGATTGCGCCCCCTAATGTTGGCCCCACACAAGGAGACCATACCGCACCCAGCAGCACGCCCCCTAAAAACTGGCTTTTCATTGAGGAATTTGCAAGGTTATTGATCTGCTCATCGGCACTACCGCTAAACCCTGCGGTAGCTGTTGCAAAACGCGCATTAAGCTGAGGGATTAACAGTACCAAACCGAATACCATCATCAGCACCGCACCGATTTGCGAGAGCAGTGATTCAGTCAGGCCGATACTGTGACCAATCGTCGCCACCAGCATACCCAAGGTGACAAACGAAATGCTCATACCAGCGGCAACCGCCAACGGCCCATGCTTACCCGCCTGAAGTGCTGATGCCAAAACAATAGGCAACACAGGCAGGACGCAGGGATTTATAAGCGTTAGCAAGCCCGCCAGATAACCAAAAATCAATTCCATGAGGTGAATCACTCATATTTCCGATGATGGCTAAAATACGTAAATCTAAATAGTTTTGGATGCGTTAGCCCGTCAATATTACCAAGTGCCGATTTTCTCCATAGAAATCCAAGGCTCCGCAGGCGGTAGTGCGTCCCCTTTTTGCAACAGCTCTATCGAAATATTATCGGGTGAACGCACAAATGCCATACGCCCATCTTTTGGGGGATAGTTGATTGTCACGCCACCGTCCATCAAGCGCTGGCAGGTTTCATAAATATTATCGACTTGGTACGCCAAATGGCCAAAGTTACGGCCTCCCGTATATTCTTCAGGGTCCCAGTTGTAAGTAAGCTCCAGCTCCATCTGACGGTTTTCTTTCGCTTGCCCTTCATCCTCAGGTGCTGCAAGAAAGATCAGGCTAAAACGCCCTTCTTCATAGTCTTTGCGACTGGTCTGAACCAACCCTAAGTGGTCGCAAAAAAATGCTAACGATTCTTCGACATTGCTAACGCGTATCATGGTGTGTAAATATTTCATGGTTTAATCCTCAAATGTTTCTAAGAAATATACGCTAAAATGGCGTCGACAAACACATTGAGGAATCCATCATGAATGAACATGGCAAACTGAACTACATCGAGTTTCCTGCGGTAGACATGCAGGCAACCAAAGACTTTTTTGATCAAGCCTTTGGCTGGGAATTTGAAGACTTTGGGCCTGAGTACACCGCCTTTTCCAATCAAGGCCTTGACGGTGGATTCTACAAGTCACCAATGAAATCATCAGCAGAAAGCGGCGCGGCCTTGGCTATTTTTTACAGCAGCGACCTCGAAGGCACGCAAGCCAATGTCAAAGCCGCGGGCGGCACGATTAGCCAAGCCATTTTTTCTTTTCCTGGTGGGCGACGCTTCCATTTCATCGAACCCAGCGGCAATGAGCTGGCCGTTTGGTCTGACTTAGGACTGTAACACTAGAGCCTTAAGCGCGAAACAGCTGCCGAATTGCTTCATAGGCGGCTAGCAAAACCGCAAACGCTGCCAACATCATAGCGGCACCCGCCACCATGGGGTTATCTATCTGCTTGCTCATAATCCCAAACGCTGCCCAAGCAATGACTCCTGCATAAATTGAGTCACCACGACGTAGCACAACCCATGCGCAAATCGCCCCAACAACGGCAAGTTTCAACACAGTCCAATTCGTAGCACTTAACAGTAAATCGTCCCACCCCATGCCATTTTGCAACACGCTGATATTGGCCATGGTCGCAACCGTAATCCAACCGGTATACAGGCTAAACGGCAGGTGCAAAAATAGTCGCCGCCCCCAACTCGCCTCACCGTAGCTGATGTTCAGCACGCGATAAATAGCAATCAAGCTTGCGAGTATCGCGAGCATGATAATCACAGAAACAACTAAAAACCCGAAGTGCCAAGCGAACAACCACACAATATTCGCAGCACAGCTTAAGATAAACAGCTTGCTCACACGCGACACTAGTTCGCTATTTCGCTGTGCTGGCAAGGCCTGATAAATAATAAAGCCAGCTAAGGCTAAATAGATGACTGCCCAGATGGAAAAAGTAAACGAAGCGGGCGTGAAGAGCGACGTGTATTTGTCCGAGATGTCTTTTTGTGTCAGTCCGTTAAGAGGCAAGGCATTTGAGAGGTAGTTCACTAATATCACTAAAATATAGGCAGCGATTGAGCCACCCCAATCACTTATTTTACGTTCCATGTCTTTTGCTCCAAATTCATAATAACGACTATCTTA
>JBMZDT010000107.1:0-6840 GCA_049614505.1 Leucothrix sp. | reverse complement strand
ATTGAGGCTGATGGGCAAATTAAAGACCTACCGCTGGCACTGGCAAGACCTTATTTACCCAAAGCGTTGGATATTGATGGCTTTATTAGTGGTCAGTATCAAATTAGCCAGGGCGACAATGGCCCAGTAGGGCAAGTCGACCTGTTGGCAAAAGAGGGCTTTGTGAGCTATGAGCAAGCAGGTAAGCGTGAGCTGTATCGCTATCGTTTAGCCAAACTACAAGGCGGAGTGACAGGCGATCAAGCCCTCGCTGACGTAGTGTTGGAATTAAAAAATGGTGGAGCGCTAAACAGCAAAGTGACTGCGGTTATCTCCTCATTGGATAAAAAGCCCATATTTACAGCTGAAGGCACATTAGACGCTTTGCCTCTGGAATTAGCTCAAGCGTATTTGCCCAAAGCGCTGGAGATAGCCGGGCGCGCAAGTGGGCGCTATCAGATTGAACAAAATGGCCAGCTGACAGGTAACGTTCAATTAAGCGTTCCAAATAGCGTTATTGCCTATGATGATGGGAAATCAGCGCCGCAGCGTCATCGGTTTAGCCAAGCAGAGATTATTGCAGATATTCAGGGAGATAACGTTGAGGCGGATCTCAATTTGGTATTACGCAATGGTGGGGCGTTTAGTACCAAGGGGCGTTTGGACTTAGCGCAACCCAATAATTTGTATGGTTTTGAAGGGGAGGGCACGATCAGAGCATTGCCTCTCGCGTTAGTTCAGCCATATATCCCTACTAAGGTGGCCGTGGAGGGAACGGTTGATGGAAGCTATCAGCTCACTCAGCGTGGTGGCCAGCAGGGCAGTGTACAGCTGCAATTGCCAAAAGGGAGCGTCACCTTTCTTGATGAGCAGGGAGAATCGCAAAGTATAAAATATAAGTTGGGCGAGTTAAATGCCACTATTAAAGGCAAACAAATTACGGGGAATGCCCTATTAGAGATGCGTGACGGCGGCCTGATTAATACTCAAGGTAGGATTACGCTTGGCAAGTCAGCCAAAGCACATACCGTTAATCTACAAGGTGATTTGAAGTCAGTGCCACTGGCTCTACTTAAACCCTACTTGCCAAAAGATTTTACTTTTCCTGGCAAGGTCAGTGGTTCTTATGTGCTAAAACAGCAGGGTGGCAAGTTATCGGGTGATGTTGGTCTATCACTGCCTAATAGCTATTTTATTGTAAAAACAGCGTCTGGTGACAAACAGTCATTTGCTTATCAGAATGGAATTGTGAATGCCAAGGTAAACGGCAACCGCATTAATGTTGAGACGTCATTAGAATTTAAGGGGCGTGGAGATTTCAGAAGCCGAGCACAGGTTATGCTCAGGGATAAAGGTTCACCAAGGATTAACGGTGAGGCTGAAATTAATATTCCCAATATCTACTGGGCACAGAATTATGTGCCATACAGTCGCGGGTTACGTGGCACGGTTGTGGGGAGTGTGAAATTTAGCGGTTTGGTATCAAAGCCTAGTGTGACGGGGCAGCTATCGATGAGTAATGGCTATTTACGATTGCCACAGGTTGGTACTGAGCTAAGCAATATCTCATTACAAATACAGGCCAACCAAGCGAATCAGGCAGTAATCTCTGGCACCATGAACTCAGGTGGGGGGGTGATTCGTGCAAATGGCCGTTTAACACTGAACGATGTAAAAAACTGGTCAGCGAAAATGAGCCTAAGTGGCGATAACATTAAGTTCGTCGATACTCATGAAGCGACTGCTTTTATGACGCCTAACTTGCAAATCAACGCTGGCCCAAAAGCCATCCTGATCACGGGGACAGTGGATATCCCTAAAGCGGACATTAATTTAAAAGATCTGCCAGAGTTTAGTATTGATGAGTCTGATGATGTGATCGTCATTGGCGAAGCAGAGCCCGGTGAAGCGATTAGGGCGGTGCGGGTAAGGCCTAATGTGCTGGTGAGACTGGGAAACCAAGTGTATTTTAACGGCTTTGGTTTTAGCACCCGCTTGGTAGGTGGCATACGTGTGACGAACAGCCGAAACACAATAGTCGCCAATGGCTCGTTAAACATTGTGAATGGGCGTTACCAAGCTTACGGGCAAGACTTAAGGATAGCCAACGGCCGTTTGGTGTTTAATGGCCTACCTAAAAATGTAGGGGTAGATGTACGTGCAGTGCGGCCTGTGGAAGACATTGGTACAGTGGGCATACACCTAACAGGTACTATTCAAAAATTAAAATCGACCATCTTTTCTGACCCTGTGATGCAGGAAACTGATGCCTTAAGCTACCTATTGACAGGGCAAAGTTTGACATCCGCGACAGGCAGAGAAACAGCGTTACTCATGCAGGCTGTGCGCGGTTTGGGTATTGATGGAAGTGAAGGGTTAATTCAACGTATCGGAAAATCGCTGGGGTTGGATGACTTAAGTATCGTAACGCGTGAAGATTTTCGTGACAGTGAGCTACAGCTGGGTAAACGTTTGGGCTCCAAGCTCTATGTGCGTTACTTGGTGGGCTTATTTGATTCTGCACATCGTTTAGCCGTTGAGTATCGCGTGAATAAGTACCTAAATTTTGAAGTGCAGGCAGGGATGGACGAGCAGAGTGTGGATTTAATTTATGAATATGAACGGGATTGAGTTTTAGCTGATCATTTATTTAATGAATTGGTTAAGGTCGAACAATATCTGCACCGGATTGTGCCCACGCAATAATACCGCCGCGTAGGTTAATGGCTTTGATATCAGCTTGCTCAGCCAAGAACATACACACCTGAGCCGAGCGTACTCCACTGCGACAGTAAATAACGTTAGTTACGTCATTATCAAACTCATTAAGCCTTGCAGGCACGGTTTCCATTGGGATAAATTCGCCGTTTTCGATAATGCCTTGATCCCATTCCTGCTGTGATCTCACATCAATTAATCGAATGGTTTCATCACTAGCAAGACGTTTTTTTAGTTCGGCAACGTCGATTTCTTCGATCTGTGGCATGGTAATATGTCCCCTAGAAATTTAGGCTTGGATGGTAGCCTTGACCTGAAAATGAGTCAAGCCGAGCCATTTATGGATCTTTACTAAAGATTAATACCACAACACAGTAATTTGGTATTAACTGTACCAAACTATAAGCTTGGCAATGAAGGGAGTCTGTTGCTGTGAAGATAAAAATGCTGATGGGTCTGTGCGCGTTGGCACTACTAACACGCGTTGGTTACACCGAACTTAATCTTGAACTGCCAGAAACGATTTTGTCCTCAGACACTGCGAGTGGTTTCAATGGTATTCCCGTTAACTTTAGTAGTATCGGTATTAGGCGTTTGCGATCTGTGCGTAAGGCTGCTGCTGTCATCGAAGACCCTGAACTGAATGAGTGGATTCGTGGCATTGGGCGTCGTTTGGTTGCACACACGAGCTATAGCAACCGACCTTTCTATTTTGTCATTGTCCGAAATGATGATGTTAATGCGTTTGCTACGCAGGGCGGTTTAATTGTCATTAACTCTGGATTGATATTGCGCTCAGAGTCAGAAAGTGAGCTGGCTGCGGTCATGGCGCATGAAGTGGCGCATGTGACCCAACAGCATATTGAACGCATGATTGCAGAGTCAAAGCAAAGTCGCCTAGGAAATGCAGCCGCTGTGGTTGCAGGTTTACTAGTTGGCTCTAAAGATGCGTCAGCAGGACAGGCCATTGTTGCGTCAGCGATGGCGGTGGATGCTCATAAAAGTTTACGTTTTGGACGTGCAGCCGAGACTGAAGCTGATCGAGAAGGTTTGCGGATATTAGCCAATGCCCGATTTAACCCCAATGGTATGACGCGCTTTTTGCGCAAGTTAGGTGGAGGAGATGCACGTTATAGTGGTATTACAGAGTATCTGACGAGTCACCCGTTAACCGCAAAACGGGTGAGTGATGTTGGGCAACGAGCGGCATTGTATGGCCCGTATAAGGGTAAGTCTGGCCCTAGCTATTTATATATGCGAGAAAAAATTCGCGTGTTGACGCGCCACCCTGTACAGAATAGTAAAGTGTCTGCTTCTGTTAGTAATTATGGCAATGCTTTAAGGGCATTTCAGCAAGGCAAAGCGGCGGTAAGCACTAAAATGCTGTTGCGAGGTGGACGGTCTAAGCATGAGTTGTTGTTACAGGCTAGAAGTCTTAATCAGCAGCGCCAGTTTCAGCAAGCTGTTCAGCTGCTAAAGCCGTTATTAGCACGACACCCGAATGATGAAAGCTTTTTGATTGCAATGGCAGATGCACTGGTCGGTTTGCAGCGCTCTGTTGAAGCGTGGAAGCTGCTGGAAAAGGTGCAGCTGCATGAGCAAACCAGTTTAGAATTTCTTGGTACGCGGCAAGAAGTGGCTAGGTTAGCGGGACGTATTGGGCAAGCCTACTTATCTATTGCGGAACGAAATATTCGTATTGGTCTCTATACCCCTGCTTTAATACAATTAACCCAAGCACGTAAGGTGCCCAACTTGACACCTTATGAAAGGCAAGCGGTTGAACAAGCAACGTTTAGGGCGAAGCAGTTTAGAAAGCGCTAATAAAATGAATGCCATTGATAATCAGCGACCTACCTCGCAGTAGATATGCTGATGGCTTTGCTTGTGCCACGGTTATCCGCTATTCTTAAAAAGGTGTTTTTGCGGCTGAGGGCTTGATAGTATGGAGTTAATTGGCTAATAACAACTCAAAAACTGGAGGATTTATTTATGTATAAAATACGGCATATCTTGTCGGTAGCGGTATTGTTGAGTGCATTTACTGGGGTATCGGCACCTGTTATTGCGGCAGATGAAGCGGTAATAAAAGAAGGTAAAGCGCTGACATTTAACCGAAAAAAAGGCAACTGCTTAGCGTGTCATATGATTGTTGGCGGCGATTTACCCGGTAATATTGGCCCACCACTGATCGCAATGAAAGCGCGCTTCCCTGATGTGGCAAAGTTAAAAGCGCAAATCGCTGAGCCTAGAACTTTAAATCCTAATACCATAATGCCTCCTTTTGGAGCACACGGTATTTTAACGGATGCTGAAATAGACAAAGTCGTTGCCTATATTCACAGCTTATAATTCCAGCGATAGAGGATATTACTTATTATGAAACGTAGAACATTTTTAAAAAACACGCTGGCTGTCACAGCAACAGGAGCGGCTATTGGTTCCGGCTTAGTGCCTAGTATGGCGTTTGCTGATGAGGAAAAAGCCAATCCTTTTAAAGCGAAGTCTTTGGAAGAGGCACTAAAAGCGGCAGGCATTACTGATCTTGAAGAAAGCGATGAGGTGATGGTTAAAGCACCAGACCTTGCTGAGAATGCGGCGGTTGTGCCAGTACAGGTGAAATCTAGTTTAGAAGGTGTTTCTGAAATTAGGATTTTTGTTGAGAATAATCCAACCCCACATGCTGCAAGTTTTACCTTGGGTGAAGGCGCTAAGGCGCTGGTTAAATGTCGCTTTAAGATGGGTAAAAGTAGTGATGTAATCGGCGTGGTAAAGGTCGGTGATAAATATTTCAGTGCGAAAAAAGCGGTTAAGGTCACTAAGGGCGGCTGCGGCGGATAAAGGAGATTAAGTATGGCTAAGAAATTTAAGACGCGCCTTAAGGTTAAAGAGAAAAAAGGCCAAGTCAACGTAAAAGCAATCATTTCTCATCCAATGATAACGGGCTTAACCAAGGATAAGAAAGGCAATAAAATCCCTGAGCATTTTGTTCAGGAAGTGATTGTAACGGCGAATGATAAAGTGGTTATGACGGCGAATTGGGGCCCTGCGGTCTCTAAAGACCCTTATATCTCATTTGATTATGCTGGTCAGTCTGGTGACGTGGTTAAGCTGTCGTGGACAGACAATCAAGATAATACAGGTGAAGCTGAGAAGAAGGTTAAATAGCCATTGCTATTAACAGACATCCTGAGGAGGTTGATCAATGAATAAAACAGTCATTCTGACCGTTGCCATTATGGCGATTGGTTTGAGCGCGATTGCTGGGTCGGTTGCCAGTGCAGGGCCTGCAGAGGAAATCTCGGCTTTTCAAACGTACTTTAAAAAGCGCTTTGTGGATACCGAGTTTGATGACTTTAAAAATGGCGTCTACTCCATTCATAAAGCATCACGCGAACAGTGGGAATCTATTGAAGACTTTCCACCGTACGAATTGGCGATTGATAATGGCAGTGAAATGTGGGAGACGCCATTTAAAAACGGTAAGACCTACGCCGATTGCCTAGGTGATGATGTATCGGTGATTCGTGCCCGTTACCCGCACTACGATGCTGAGAAAGATACCGTTGCGACGTTGGAAGATGATATTAATCAATGCCGTGTAGCCAATGGTGAAAAGCCGCTGAAGTGGAAAAAAGGGGCGATGGCTGATCTGTCGGCCTATATCGCTTCAGAAGGTCGCGATTCCCCTGTTGCCGTCAAACTTCCCGAATCAGAAAAAGCGCTGGCGTGGTATGAGAAGGGTAAGCAGTTCTTTTATGCAAAACGTGGTCAGCTAAATTTGGCCTGCTCTGATTGTCATGTTAATTACTCAGGCCGTATGGTCAGAGCAGATACCTTAGGGCCAGCGTTAGGTCATACGACACATTTTCCAGTGTATCGCTCAAAGTGGGGTAGCATGGGAACATTGCACCGCCGCTATGCAGGCTGTAATAAAAATGTCAGGGCAAAGCCATTCAAAGCACAAAGCGATGAATATAAGGCTTTGGAGTACTTCCAAACGTTGATGTCTAACGGGTTGGTGTTTAACGGGCCAGGCGCACGTAAGTAACGTGAATTGTAGTAAACAATAAAAAACCGGCAAAAGCCGGTTTTTTATCGGGATCGATATTGACTACTGTCCAGAGGCGATGTCTTCGTCAC
>JBMZDT010000106.1:0-6901 GCA_049614505.1 Leucothrix sp. | reverse complement strand
CTTATTGTTATCAATGATGACACCGATTGGCTGGTTGGAGCGTGTTCCTACGTACAAAGATCAGCAGGCAAAATTGCGTGAGATGGATTTAGCGACCTACGGCTTTTTGGGTTACCCTTTGCTGCAATCAGCTGACATCTTGATGTACAAAGCGGATTTTGTCCCCGTGGGTGAAGATCAAGTGTCCCACATTGAGCTGACGCGTGAAGTTGCACGTCGCTTTAATCATTTATACGGTCGTGAGCCTGACTTTGAGAAGCGGGCTGAAGAGGCGATTGCAAAGATGGGTAAACGCAATGCTAAAGCGTACCGAAACTATCGCAAGGCCTACCAAGAGCAGGGGGATGCCGAAGCGTTAAACGTTGGGCAAGCGCTGTTGGAGTCGCAGCAAAATATTTCTGTAGGCGATAAAGAACGATTATTTGGGTACCTAGAAGGCAATAGTAAAATTATCCTTCCAGAGCCGCAGGCACGTTTAACGCCTGCTTCAAAAATGCCTGGGCTTGACGGCCAAAAGATGTCGAAGTCTTACAAAAACACAATTGCGCTGCGTGAAAAGCCAGAAGATGTCGAGAAAAAGCTGCGCACAATGCCAACAGACCCTGCGCGTGTACGCTTAACTGATCCGGGTGATCCTGCAAAATGCCCAGTATGGCAATTGCACGAAATCTACTCAGATGACAAGACAAAAGACTGGGTTGTTCAGGGCTGTAAGTCCGCAGGTATTGGTTGTTTGGAGTGTAAACAACCCGTAGTGGATGCGGTTATTGCTGAGTTAGCGCCGATGCGCGAACGTGCACAAGAGTTTGAGCAAGATCGCCAGCTAGTGCGCGATATCATTACGAATGGTAGCGAAGCTGCACGCGACGTCGCACGCGAAACATTGGATGATGTTGTTGAAGCCATGCGCTTTGCGCGACTTTAACGCTTAGCCAATTGAGCTTATTTTGAGCGCGGTGACTGATCCGGCTGTTGTACAGCCAATCCAGCAAGAGCTGCCATTAGCGATTGTTCAAGGTGAAAAAGTGACGGTGTTTCCAGAGGATTTATATATTCCTCCCGATGCACTGGAAGTTATTTTAGAAAGCTTTGAAGGGCCACTGGATTTGCTGCTGTACCTGATACGTCGGCAGAACCTCAATATTCTCGACATCCCCATTGCTGAAATCACTACGCAATACATGGCTTATGTTGAGGTGATGCGGCGGCAAAACCTTGATCTTGCGGCAGAGTATTTGGTGATGGCGGCGCTGCTAGCTGAAATCAAATCCCGTCTGCTTCTGCCACAACGTGAAAGCGTGGAGGATGAAGAAGATCCTCGGGCTGAATTAGTGCGTCGTCTACAGGAATATGAGCGATTTAAACAGGCTGCTGAGGGCGTTGATGAGTTGCCTCGCTCAGAACGGGATTTTATCCCATTAACTATTTCGCCTGTGATCAGCAAGAAAGAGGTACCGCTGCCAGATGTTAAGCTCGATGAATTACTGCGCGTATTTAATGAGGTGTTATCGCGACTTGATTTAAAAGTGCATCATCAGATTAAACGCGAAACTATTTCAGTCCGGGCACGTATGACGCAAGTATTGGATCGTATGATGGGCAAGGAGTTTGTACCCTTTGAGCAGCTATTGATCGATGGCCAAGGCCGTTTAGGCATTGTCGTGACATTTTTGGCGGTTTTGGAGCTCCTTAAATCACGAGTCATCGACTTAGTACAGGTTGATCCTTATACGCCTATTTATGTAAAGCCAGTCACTGCTTCTGAGGAAACCAGTGCGGAGCATCTAGACTTGGATAATAATCAGCAAGGGCAGGTAGATGAATACGAGTGAACTGATCTGTGTGCTTGAAGCGATACTGATTAGTGCTGAAAAACCGCTGTCAATCGATCGTATGATGAATTATTTTGAGCCTGAGCAAAAAGCGAGCCGAGCGAATATTCGTAGCGCCCTTGAAACGTTACAGGAGCGGTGTGAGGGAAGAGGCTTTGAATTGGTTGAAGTGGGCAGCGGGTTTCGTTATCAAACACGGATTGAGTACAAAGCGTGGGTATCAAAACACTGGGATGAAAAGCCACCACGCTACTCGCGCGCACTATTAGAAATTCTTGCATTAATTATGTATCGTCAGCCTACCACCCGTGCCGAAATTGAAGAAATTCGAGGGGTAGCGGTTAGCTCAAATATCATTAAAACACTGACAGAGCGCGAATGGGTTCGTGTGGTTGGCCACAAGGAGGTGCCAGGGCGACCAGAAATGTTTGGTACTACCAGTCAGCTTTTAGATTATTTTAACCTCAGTTCTTTAGATGCGTTGCCACCATTGTCTGAACTTAAAAATATTGATGAGATTTACCCCGAACTTGCAAAAGCGGTGGAGATTGAGCAGCAGCAAGGCGATGAGTCAGCGGATGAGGCTTTACCCAACAAAAGGGATGAAGAATGAGCTTAGAAAAAGAACAGCAACGCATTCGCAATATTTCTGATTTACTGTACCAAGCCTCACGCTCATTACGTATTTTGAGTCATTTGAGTTGGGATGCGTCAGTGAAGCAGCAGTTTTTTGCCAGCGGTGCAAAAGAGTTACCTGTTGTTGCTTATGAGGCATTTGATGCCACTGAAACGTTAAGCATTGTTGAGGCAGTTCGTACTAAATTATCCACAGATAGCCCAATAGATCGTTGGCTACTAGGGATTGCTCATGATTTTGAAAACACTGCACAATTGCTGCACAGTACCAATACCCCGGATTTCTATCGGTATTCTTGTGAGCTTTATGGGACACCCGCTAGCCCCTTAATTGATCAAACTAATACCTCACTTGGCTTGGCAAACCAGCTGAGTGATTTATTTGCCAGTTTTGACTCTATTGATTTAGGCGAGCCAGATGTGGCAGGAATTGGTGCTAATACCGTTGCGGCGGCCATGCGTAAAGCCACTTATTCGATGTTTGCTGATGCAGCGCCTGATGTTAACGTGGTAGACACCTTATCAGCCAATGCCTTGGCTGGGTCAAAGCAAATTCGTATTCGTCGGGGGGCAAAATTTACAGATAAAGACATCCAGCAATTAATCAACCATGAAGCCTTTGTGCATGTTGCTACATCGCTAAATGGTCGTCATCAAGATGATTTAAAGATTCTTGCAGCAAGCTATTCTGGGACTACGCGGACTCAGGAAGGACTCGCGGTGTTTGCCGAATTTATTACAGGCTCGATGGATATTGACCGTATGCACCGGCTGGCTGATCGGGTCATTGCTATTCAAATGGCTGTTGACGGTGCTGACTTCTTGCAGGTTTATCAGTACTTCTTGGATCGTATTGGTGAACCAGATCAATCGTTTGAAAATACCCGCCGAGTATTTCGTGGTGGGCTTTTAACCGGAGGCGCGCCATTTACTAAAGATATCGTTTATTTAGATGGCTTATTGCGCGTGCATAACTTCATGCGCTCGATGGTTGCAACAAAACGTACCGATGTGTTGCGGATGCTGTTTTGTGGAAAGCTGGATTTAGAGGATATCCCTGTATTGTGCGAGTTATCAAGCATGGGGCTTTGCAAACCGGCAAAGTATTTACCGCCTTGGGCGTCAGATCTACGCTTCTTACTGGCTTATTTAACCTATTCTAGCTTTTTGAATAAAATTGACTTGAGTCAGGTAAATACTCATTATCAACAACTACTTGAAGATGCCCCCGTGGTGAAACTTAGCTAAAAGGAGAGCCGATGGCCTGTCAATATTTTGCCCCTTGTGAGCATGGCGCAACTAGCTTTACCATTGCTATTCCTAAAGTCACTTTTGGGCGTGGTACCTTGTCAGAAGTTGGAATGCGTGCTCAGGCCTTAGGTTTGTCTAATATTGCGTTATTCACTGATGCTGGCTTAGTGGATGGCGAGTACGTTACGGCGGTTAAGCAGTCATTGAAGGCAGCGGGTATTGCGTGGCAAATTTTCTCGGATATTCGCATAGAGCCTGATGATTTTTGTGTAGAGCAGGGGGCGGCATTTTTAGCAAGTGGTGACTTTGATGGCATTGTTTCAGTCGGCGGTGGTTCGGTCATTGATACCGCTAAAGCTGCTGATGTGTGTGCTAAGCATCAGTCAACGCTAAGACCTTTCTTCGCAAAACCCATTGGCGAAGGCCGTGCGATTACAGAAGCGTTATTGCCGCATATTGCCTGCCCAACAACTGCGGGTACTGGCTCTGAGTGCACATCAATCGCTGTGGTTCGCATTCGTGAGCTAGATACGAAGTTTGTAATTGCTTCGCCATTAATGTTACCAATCCAGGCTGTTATAGATCCGGCCTGTTGCGATACCTTACCGGCTAATGTGATTGCCTCAACAGGCTTTGATTTATTAAGCCATGCCTTGGAATGCTATACCGCAAAAGCCTACACACAATGGACTCACATTGAGAACCCAAATGCACGGCCGCTGATCCAAGGGGCTAATCCATGGAGTGACTTAGCAGCAACTAAGGCGTTGCAAATTGCGGGCGAGTGTTTAAATCGTGGGGTAAATGACCCTAGCGATCAAGCAGCACGGGATCAATTGATGTGGGCGGCTGCATTGGCTGGCATGGCGTTTGGTAACTCAGGGACACACATGCCGCATGCCTTGTCTTATGGTGTGACGCATTTGATGAAAGCCATCACTACCGATGGCTATGCTGTCAAAACGCCTTTTGTGCCGCATGGTATTAGTGTGATTGTCACAGCGCCTGCGTGCTTTAGGTATACCGCTGAAGCAACACCCGAACGTCATTTAGAAGCAGCAGGCTACTTGCAAGCAGATCTGCAAGAAGCGACGCTTGATGATGCAGGAGAGGTGTTGTCAAACCGCATGATTGAGTTAATGAAGCAAACGCATATGCCTAATGGGTTAAGCGGTGTTGGCTTTGGTGTCGATGATGTTAAGCCCATGGCAGCATCATCGGTTCGTCAAACACGGGCCATTGCCAATGCGCCACGTGAGAGCAATCAGATCGATTTAGAAAATATTTACACTGACGCAATTCGCTACTGGTAAAGCAATTAGTATGGAAACCCTGCATTCACCGTTTGGCGAGTTAACACTGTCGCGCTGGCCTAAGCGTAAAAATGATACCTTGCGTGCTTGGGACGCCGCTGATGAGTACATGCTGCAACACCTAGCTGACACTAGCCTAGTCAATCCGCAGATTCAGATACTGATTATCAACGATGCCTTTGGAGCGTTAAGTTGTGCTTTGCAGGGTTGCCAGATCAGCAGTTGGTCAGATTCCAGAGTCAGTCATTTAGCGACTGCCGATAATATCCAAGCGAATGCTGATGTTGAACAACGTTCAGCTGTGCAGTACTTAGAGTCCGTCGATACACCGTCCATTAAGTATGATTTGGTACTCATTAAAATCCCAAAGACCTTGTCACTGCTTGAGGATCAGCTAATCAAGCTAAAGCCTTACTTAGCGGAGGGCTCGCAAATTGTTGCGGGTGCCATGCTAAAGCACTTACCCAAGTCAGCATTCCAGCTATTTGAAAAGCATATCGGTCCACTCAGTACTTCACTGGCCAAGAAAAAAGCGCGCTTACTATTTATTACACCAAACCCTGCGCTAAACACCATGCTAAACCCTGCGCTAAACACCATGCTAAACCCTTACCCAACCTGCTATTTTGATCAAGCTATTGGGCTGACGTTAAGTAATCACGCCAACTTATTTTCGCGAGATCATCTCGATTTAGGAGCACGCTTTTTTCTGGATCAATTCACACAACTACCCTGTGCTAACAATGCAATAGACCTAGCGTGTGGTAATGGTGTGTTGGGGATTAAATACCAACAGTTCCACCCCAGTGCATCCATCCAGTTTATCGATGAGTCCTATATGGCG
The DNA here is from genome assembly GCA_049614505.1 of Leucothrix sp. Taxonomy (GTDB): domain Bacteria; phylum Pseudomonadota; class Gammaproteobacteria; order Thiotrichales; family Thiotrichaceae; genus Leucothrix. The sequence continues at coordinate 1,025 of JBMZDT010000106.1, read as the reverse complement.
GTGGCATCAGCAAAAGATAATTACTTCCAAGCTTTTCCTGATAAAACTGAGAGGGGCGCTTTTCAGGCAGAAGATGGGTTGACGCAGACCGCCAGTGATTCTGTTGAGTTGATTTTATGCAACCCACCGTTTCACCAGCAGCACGTTATTAGTGAGCAAGTTGCTATGGAATTATTTCAACATAGCAAACGTTGCTTGAAGACGGGCGGTGAACTTTGGATCGTTGCTAACCGTCACCTCGATTACTCCACTAAACTCAATCGCTGCTTTGGTAATAGTCAACAGGTAGCTTCTGATAAAAGGTTTGTTGTACTGCGTTGCAAGAAGCGTTAATTATTCGTAGAGGAAGCAGCGTACGTATTGCTGCTCAGATACCTTGGTAATTTTTGGCATACTCTGTGAACACTTATCCATTACCTGACCACAGCGACTGACAAACGGGCAACCTTTACTTGAAGCGCTCCAGATAGGAATGTCTTTGTTTTTGACATGCTTTGTTTGATCTTTTTTCTGCTTGCGCTTCAACGGATCAGGAACCGCAGAAATCAACAGCTGAGTGTAAGGGTGTTTGGGTTGTTGGATAATATCCTCTGTTTCACCCCACTCAACCATGTGACCAACATACATGACAGCAGTCCTTTCAGCAAAATAACGCGCGGTCGCTAAATCATGTGTGATGTACATGAAGGCAACGTTATTTTCCTTCTTCATCTTTTCCATCAGATTCAGAATACCAAGACGGATCGACACATCAAGGGCAGAGGTCGGCTCGTCAGCGAGTATGACATCCGCACCGATCGCTAAGGTTTTAGCAATACAAACGCGCTGCCTCTGGCCACCACTTAATTCAAACGGGAATTTTTGAGCCGTTTCGGCGGCAGGTGTGAGACCTACCTCTTCTAGAAGCTCATGAACCTTGTCAGTTAATTCCTTTTTGCCACTGACTTTTTTGTGGATCTGCAAGGGGCGGGCAAGGTGGTGAAAAATCGTATGAACAGGGTTTAGCGATCCGTAAGGATCTTGGA
>JBMZDT010000105.1:0-6922 GCA_049614505.1 Leucothrix sp. | reverse complement strand
CTGTCGATGTGACATTGGGCGAAGTTGAAGTGATTCAGCAAAACCCGGGGCCATTTAGTGATTCGCGTGAGACTTATCGGCTGTCAGCAGTGAAGCCGGGTTCTATGCCGAGTTTTGAAAATGATCGAGTGTTGGGTTGGTTACGAAAATAAAGCGGCTGACACGCTTTTGTATTACAACAAGCTGCGCGCTCAATGTATCTGTGTTATTCGCTACTTTTTGCCTGCTCAAACTTAGTTAAAATCTCATCAAGCCCATATCGCTCAGCCTTTAACTCGATAATCTGTTTCACTCTCTCCACCTGATTAGGCGCGTATAGCGCATAGCCTTTATCTGTTTTGCTAGCGATTACCAGCAGATCCCGGCTTGTCCAATAGCGAATGGTGGGTACAGATTGGGACGTGAGCTTTGCCAATTCCCCAATTTTTAGCAGCTTAGTTTTGTTAACGGGCTGCGGTGCATCCTCACCTTTAGCCGCTTTTAGGTAGATATCGAGCGACTTATCGACTGCTTTAGCAATGAGCTTGTCAAACTCCACTCTGCTGCCGCCCAGTTGGGCTTGCTCCAGCGATTTGATATAACGCGCACGCTGCCGCTTGCTGATAATCGCGGGCGGATAGCCATTCTGCATCAAAATCAGATTCATCAAGAGCCGTGCGGTTCTGCCGTTACCATCAGCAAAGGGGTGAACAGTTACCAGTTCGTAATGCGCAAATATTGCCAGCTCCACTGGGTGCAAGCTATTTGCTTTGTCTCTGATAGCCTCTACAAATCCTGTCATCAAGCGTGGCACTTTCATGTGATTGGGTAGTACCACCAACGAGCCTGAAATTCTCACCGGCACTGAGCGATAGCGGCCAGCATTCGCATCATCAATACTGCGTAAAATTAGGTGATGAATTTCTAGAATGTCGCTTTCTGTAATGCTTGAGCTGGGCTTACCAACCAACTGATTCACATAGTCCAGCGCTTTAGCATGGTTGTGAGCTTCTAAATGCTCATTCAGGCTCTTACCGCTGACGGTTAAGCCTTTCTCAACAACGAGCGCTGTTTCTTGCCGGGTAAGTGTGTTGCCTTCAATCGCATTGGAGGTGTAGGTAAGTTCTACCTTGAACCAATCATCAAGGTTGATCACCAGCTCTGGGGGTAAAGGTCGGAACGCATCCAGCTGTGATTTTTTGCTACTTAATGCTTTGTACATGCTTAAAGCGTAAAGTATAACGTTACAGTTTTCAATAAATAACCGTTAGATAGCCTACTCATGACAGGTAAACCGAATATCCTTGAAACAAAGACCAAAAATCATTATAAAACAAGGCCTCTGCTGAAATTTTAACGGCTTAACTGGGATATGCTGTATTTCGGCGGTAAATGTGAGCAATTACTGACAAGGTCAGTAAAGATAAGGGGTAATAGAATAATGAGTAAGAGGCTAGGGCTGAAAAATGGGTCAAAATTATTCGTATAAGCAAGGACATACACGGCATGATGCAGCGCTTTATATGCGTGATTACAATGCGTCTAGAAAAATTAAAAAACTATTGGCTAGGTTGTCGCTTTGTCTGTTAATTATTTTGTTTGTATCAGGATTGTTACTCGTTGATTTAATTGGGAAGGAGTTGTCTGCCATTATGATCGCTGCCCCTGTTTTTTTGATGGTGGTGTGGTTTTTGGTCGTCTGGTTCTATAAAGGTGATCCGCCGCCAACTTTTACCCCACCAATCGATATCAATGCTGAATTTGGTAAGCAGTATTTTCAATCGCCTGAATCTATTGCAAAAGAAGAGGCTTATTCAAGAATTAGTCGTGTGCCAAAAGGGGCGTCGCTCGACGATTCCATTATTAAAACCGTTGATTGAGTCTTGCTGACTGGCTTATTAATCCAGATAAAAGGAAGTAATAATTAACTGATAAGTCCTATTATTAACTTATTGTTGCAAAATGATAGGTGAATTAATGAGACGTTTTATTTTTGGGGCGATCCCACTCTCCGCTTTATTTGTCCTGCTTTGGAGTTCGGGGTTGGTAGGCTCTAAGTTTGGTCTAGGCTATGCTGGCACTTTCACACTGTTGATGTGGCGATATGTGCTGGTTGTTATCACACTGGCCGCTTTGGTCTTTGCACTAAGGGCGTGGCGTCCGATGAGCAAAACAGAGTGTCTCTATCATCTATTGGTCGGCGTACTCTCCCATGCCATTTATCTGTCTTCAAGCTTAAGGGCGATGGATTTAGGGGTGTCGGTTGGCTTAGTCGCTTTTGTTTTGGCATTGCAACCTATGCTGACTGCGGTGATCTCTGCCCCACTAACGGGTGAAAAGACGGCATTTCACCAGTGGCTGGGCTTGTGCTTAGGCTTACTGGCAGTGCTGCTTGTTGTGGGTGATCGCCTGTCATTAGGTGGCTCACCACTTGCCTATGGTTTATTGCTGCTATCAACGGTGGCTATTAGCATCGCAACCTTAATGAATCGGCGACTTGAGATCTACGCTCAAAAAAATGCTGCTCTTGAAACACCCATTCTGATGGTGCTATTAATCCACTGCACAGGTTCGCTACTATGTTTAATTCCCTTAGCGGGTGCCATCGAGGGCTATCAGGCCAATTGGCAACCCTCCCTTGTTTTTGCGGTTACATTTTTGGCTTTAGTAGTGTCACTAGGTGCCTACGGTTTGATGTTTGTATTAATGCGTAAGCTGCCAGTCATTAAAGTGTCATGCCTGCTTTATTTGTCACCGCCAGCAACAATGATTATTGCCTACTTCATATTTGGTGAGCGGTTGGCGGTTGTTGATATGATAGGCTTGGCAATAGCGGGGGTAGCCGTGTGGATTGTTTCAAGGCCTACACTCGGCGCTGATATTGAACTGGGGAGTGTCAATCAAGCATCCAAAGCGTAGTGGATAAGGCTAGGTATTATTGGGGTAGCCTCAATAAAGGCTTACCCCAAACTTAGTGCTGGAATATGCGTGAGTAGCACTCTAATGCTGCTAGCTTTATGAAACTAGCAGGAGAGTAATTTTTAAGCGATAACGGCCGTTTTCAACTCAGCTTCCACAGCGCTTTTTTCAATGCCTTTCCCAATAAACACCAGATTAGTGCCACGGGCCTCGTCCGCCGTCCAAAGGCGATCAAAATGCACATCCAATCGCTCACCAACAGCTTGCAAGACTTGACGCATTGGTTTGCCTGGTAGGGCCGCAAATCCCTTGGCACGGAAGATGTTATTCTCTGTCAGCAGCTTCTTCAATACCGACTGCAATTTATCTCCATCGACTTCACCCAGCTTAATTACAAACGAATCAAAATGATCGTGTGCATGGTCGTGGTGATGCCCATGTTCATGGTGATGATCATGATGGTTGTGCACGTCACCAATATGATCTTCTGTCGCTGCTTCCATACCCATCAGCATATCGCTAGCGATTTCACCATTGTTGACGTAGGTAACTTTGACGGCATCTGGGACTTTGGCATTGACGCGTGCTTCAACCTGCTCACGCTGGTCTTCATTCAACAGATCATTTTTACTGACAATGACCAAGTCCGCAGCACTGAGCTGATCATCCAGCAATTCCTGCAAGCTTGGGTCGTGATCTAAGCTTTCATCGGCTAGACGCTGGGCTTGTACTTCCGCTTCATTATCAGCAAAGCGACCCGCTGCAACCGCTGGGCCATCAATTACCGTGATTACTGCATCGACTGTGCAATGTTGCTTGATCTCAGGCCAGTTAAACGCTTGAACGAGTGGCTTAGGCAGTGCTAGTCCACTGGTTTCAATCAAGATATGATCAATCTCGTCACGACGCTCAACGAGCTGCTGCATCACAGGCAAAAACTCTTCCTCAACCGTGCAGCAAATACAGCCATTAGCCAGTTCGTAGATACCATTCTCACCTGTTGCAGGGGCCGCACTCTCATCATCACAATCTAATGGGCAGCTACGTAGCAAATCAGCATCGATATCCAGCTCGCCAAACTCATTCACGATGACAGCAATACGCTTGCCTTCCGCTTGTTTCAATACATTGGACAGTAAGGTTGTTTTTCCGCTACCCAAAAAACCGGTAACAATCGTGGCAGGCACTTTATTTAGTTGCATGGGATTTATCCTTGAGTATTAAAATCATCGGCACGAGGTAGCGTGTCAATCACACCACGTACAATGGCTTTGGGTTGTTTGGCTTTGTTCTTTGGGCGATAGACGTGGGCTTGATCCGTATCGTAAAGATAAGAATCGTTGAATTCATCAGTGGCCAATACATGGCCAACGAGTATCAAGCAGGTGCGAGTAAATTTCTTCGCACGTACCTTGGCGGTGATATCGCTCAGTGTGCCCGTAACTTTGTCTTGCTCGGGCCAGGAAGTACGGTAGCACACTGCAACAGGGCAGTCTTCGCCATAGTGTGGGATGAGCTCTTCAACGATTTTATGAATGTGCGTGACACCCAAATGAATCGCTAGAGTCGCACGACTTTTCGCCAGTGCTGGCAGCTGCTCACGCTCTGGAAATGGTGTTTTAATACTGAAACGCGTCAGAATAATGGTCTGCGATACGCCTGAAAGCGTTAGCTCTTTACCGAGCCAAGCCGCGGAAGCAGAGACTGCCGTAACCCCTGGAATGATCTCGTAATCAATGCCGCGCTCTTCCAAGCGACGAATCTGTTCACCAATCGCACCGTAAAGCATTGGGTCACCAGAGTGAACCCGTGCTACGTTTTGATCCGCTGCATGAGCGGCATCGATATCGACCATGATCTCATCAAGGTCCATGTGCGCTGTATCCGCAATTTTCACCGCAGAGTCTTCAACTTCAGAGAGGATTTCACGAGGAACCAGTGAGCCCGCATACAACACAATAGGGCACTGCTTCATAATGCGCTGCGCTTTAACTGTAATTAGTTCCGGATCACCAGGGCCTGCGCCAATAAAATAGACTTTCATGAGGTTTCCTTATAATTTCTTGCTGTAGCCGCGGGGAGTGTAAACCCACTCTTTTGAGCCGTTGATGATGTGACGTGATTCGCTATTACCGACTGAAACCAGCGTAAACATATCCACATCTTTAGCGTCTAACTGCTCTAGCGTAATGATGGCTGTTTCCTGGTCTTCTCGAGTGAGTTGGCGACCGATTAGTACCGGTGAGCTGGCTGGACGATATTCCAGTAAAATGTCCCGTGCAGTGTTGAGCTGCCAGTCACGCTTTCTTGAAACAGGATTGTAGAACGACACCACAAAATCGCCTTGGCCAGCGCTGTGAATGCGCTTTTCGATGGTTTCCCAAGGCGTTAGTAAGTTGGACAATGAGACAGTACAAAAATCATGCCCAAGCATTGCACCAACAGCTGCGGCACCGGCCTGCATGGCACTGATACCTGGAATCACTTCAATATCAACATCCAACCACTCCGGGTGGTTTTCTTTGCCCAGCAGCTGCTGATCCAGTAGTTCAAAGACGAGGGTGGCCATGGCGTAAATGCCGATATCACCACTCGAAATTAGCGCAGTGGTTTTGCCGCTTGCAGCCAAGTCCAGTGCCAATCGTGCACGACCAATCTCTTCACCTAATGGCAGGTCATGGTGCGTTTTGCCTTCGCAAATTTTACCCAGCAAGTCCAGATATAAACCATAAGCAACCAAGTCGGAGCTGGCATTAATGGCCTCAGCGGCTTTTGGTGCTAGTAATTGCAGGTCACCGGGGCCGGTGCCTACGACGAATAATTTACTCATAGTGTCAGTCTGTCTGGGTTTAAAATGATGCGGTTATCCCATGTTAAAAAGGGCTTGTCGAGTTATTTAAGCGGTGCCTTTGGATAACTTCGGGCAATGGCGCAAGTGGCCTTGGCTGTTTTCTGTTTATTCAACACTAACTCCGCATTATCGCCAGTGATTGCTTGCGCGCTGAATAAGGCCGCAGACTCGGCAACGCCATACACACCCACGACGCCAAATACATATTCTGAATGTGTGCTCAGCTGTTCTTCAACGGTTCTTAGTGGTGTGGCACCCCAGGTCTTAAAGGGCTTGCCTAATGACTCCGCCAGTGCAATTAATCCCGTTTCATCCGCTTTAATATCAATGCTGCTAATATCCTGAACTTGCTCTACTTCCAGATTGGCTTGAGTTAGACAAGCATCGAATAGTTCTCGCAAATGTTCTTCAGTACAACCCCGTTCACAGCCCATCCCCACGCTATAGACAGGCTTTAGGTAAGGCTTTGCTGTAGTCATCACTAATTGCGCATCAAGCATTTCAGCAACAGAGGCCGCCCAGTCATTCGCGCCCCCTTCATGCCCTGAGAGCAATGGGATGACGTATTGGCCCAATTCATCGAGTACTAACACCGGAGGGTCGCGGTGCTTATCTTGCAGCACAGGCGCTAAGGTACGAACAGCAATGCCTGTTGCACAAATCAAGATCAATGGATCGCCATTGCTAAATGCTGCTTGCACACTGGCTTGAAACGGCTTGGGCTTAAAGCAAAATTGGCTATCAGTGATTAGGGTTTCGAGTCGTTCACCCAGCCGCTTCCCAGCCTCCGTCAGTGCCACTATTTTTATAGTGTTTTTCGCTGATTTGGTAGGCATCTGTGCCGGGCTGTTGATATGAGCATCCTTGGTTTTTAGGGTATTTCTCATCACTATAACCTAAATCGCTAGTACAACTACGTGCGATCCCGCTGATTGCGAATCACTACAAAGACCGAGAAATATGGCCCTTCGTTTTCATCCAAATCAGCCACATTCCTGATAATTTTCTCTTGGTCACGGCTGATGTACTCGAGGTATTTTGCATCGGCCGAACGGTTGGTCTCTTCTAGGATTTTTAACAAGCGAGGTCTAGAGCTGCCCGCTTTCATTATTACCACTGTATCGTGGTTAATTAACGTATCGCGGATATGCTTATCACTATGGCGACCACTGA
>JBMZDT010000104.1:0-6945 GCA_049614505.1 Leucothrix sp. | reverse complement strand
CGCTTAGTGCCTAACCTAACAAGCAACCAAGCCGCTCAAACGCTAAAGCGTTCAATCACCATCGAAATGCTTATCGGATTCATCATCTTATTGATTACTGCGGTGCTTAGCTCATTAGTCGGCCCTGCAAGCTTAATGGTTTAATTAATACGTGAAACACTATTTGTTAACCATCATCGCTCTGCTTTCTTTAACAGTGAATATCGTTATAGGGATGACTGTCTTCCAGCAATCTGAACCCTCTGTGAGGGTTCAATTCTTAGACGGATTTAGAGGCTGGCGATCCTTTTGGTGATGCTATTTCTTGCTGTTATACGACCTGTATCCACGTTTTCATTCCCGATGCTTGGTGCTCCAGCATATGGCAATGTATTAGCCAATCCCCAGGGTTATCAGCAACAAACGCGATCTCCATTTGTTCAGAACGATTGATTAAAATCGTATCGCGTAACGGCCCTTGCTTACCATCTTCATGAATTTGTCGAAAATGGTGCCCGTGCAAGTGCATGCCGTGTGGCCAAGCCGTATTGTTAACCAACCGGATACGGACTGTTTCGTTCTGTTTAGCCGTTAACAACGGTTTGTCAGTCATACCTGCAACCCCATTAAACGACCAAATCATTCCCTGCTGGACTAACTCTCGTGTTGTAAGCTCTTTACTTTTATAAGTTGCTGAGCGCATCCTTCCCATTGCCCCACCTTCCATTATTAGTTCTGTAATGGGTGCTTTATCTAGATTAACAACTACCGATACACCATTGGTGGGTAGTGGCATAGGTTGATCCATCACACTTTCACGTTGCTTACCGGTTATTGGAAAGCGGAAAATTGGAACGTGCTTGCCTCGACTATTAACACTCAGTTGTCCCGCTGAGCCAGCTTTTTCAGTGACATCAACAATCAAATCCACACGCTGTGCAGGTGCCAAAGTGATACTGTCTTCCAGAACCTGCACTGCGTCTAATGGTTGCCCATCCAAGGCAACAATCCACCCTTTTAACCCCTGTAATGACAAGCTAAAGATATGCGCATTTGCCACATTAATCAGTCGGAGGCGCAACCTTTCAAACGCTTTAACCTCTAGTGAGGCCTCATTCATTCCAACGCCATTCACAGCAAGCCAATTGCCTAATCTGCCACCGTGAGAATGATCATGCATCGACCCAAAATTTCCACTAATCTGAGCGTCATCACCTAAACGCCAGTCATCAATCACCAGTACCTCATCGCGATCGACTTTGGGTGGATTATGTTCCTCTACAATCAATGGGCCATACAAGCCCTTGGCCATTTGCTCCCAACTCCGATTGTGTGAATGGTACCAATAGGTTCCTGCATCTGGCACAACAAATTCATAATCAAAACTGGCTTTAGGCTTCACCAGTTCTTGCGTCATGCCCGGTACGCCGTCCATTTTGTTATCAATGCGAATACCGTGCCAGTGAACGGATGAGCCTTCGGGCAAGTCATTTTGAAAACGTGTTGATAGTGTTTCACCCTGCTTTATTCGTAGTGTGGTACCTGGGATTGTTTCACCAAACGCCCACACATCTGTTTTTGGGTATTTGGCTGGTGCTAACTGTGCTTTTGCTTTGCTAGCCCGCAATACTCTGGGTACCTGAGCAGCTCGCGCACAATAGTAGGGAGTCATTAACGCCACACCACTGCTAATCAAGAACTGTCTTCTTGTCACTTTCAATTTACTACTCTCCTACTGTGATTGCTTTCTCTAATGATGCCCTTGACCAGTTGCCATTGCAAAATGGTGCATCTGATGATGTGAACCCGTCGCCATCAATCCAAAAAAGCCAAGGCCTTTAATTTTAGCAGTATCAGCCGCTGAATTTCCTGTTACTGTCAGCGCAATACCATCTTCAGACAAAGTCGTCGATGCCTTAAATTCATCCATTTTATCTAGCTCTACTGCGTGAGCGGGAACCATTGTTTGAATGGCTGCTAGCACCGCTGGGCTACCAGTAACATTGAACTGAACACCTTGCGGTACGGCTTTATCAACCACTTGAGCACCAGTGACTAAGCGATTCATTAGCACTAAGTGCTCTCTCAAACCATTAATATTAACTGTTGACCAATCAGTTGTAGGATTAGCAGATAGCTGGGACACAATTTCGGCAATCGCCGCAAACCCTGCTTCACCAAATTCTTTCGGCATTGGTTTATCGTGCATCACATGCGCGGAATGCTTCATAGCGTGCTGACTATGATTCACATCTATTTTTTCTTTAGCGTAAAGACCAATCAATACTGTAGCGAATAGCAATCCAACAACAATTAGTACTTTTTTCATTATCATGACCTCAAATTGGAAATCATTTTAGTATAATCTTCATTCGTTGCTTCACATATGATTTCAATCATATAGAGTATCATCATGAAGAACCTACCCATTCCTTTCGACCAGTTACCAGAGTCAGCCACTAAACGATACCAATTCAATAAAACAGATGTATTGTTTCAGCAAGGCGATCCCGTATCTCACCTGTTCTACCTAGAGTCTGGCGAAGTTGTATTATCCCGTTTTGGCCTTAACGGAGATGAAGTCGTCATTCACTTAGCCCAATCAAAACAAACCTTTGCAGAAGCCTCTCTTTTTTCAGATATTTACCACTGTACAGCAACAGTTACTAGCCCAACGTGGCTATGGAAGATTGATAAGCTTGCCACACTCAGCTACGCAGAAAAGAACCCTGCTTTCTCCATGAATCTAATGGCGTGTTTCGCTGAGCAAATCCAACAGCTGCGTAGCCAAAAAGAATTGCTGGTGATTCGTTCAGCACAAACGCGAGTCTATGCTGCAATTAATCAAGGGCTATTGAACACTTCCGTTAAACAGTTTGCCAATACTATTGGCTTAACGCATGAGGCTGTTTATAGGTCACTGGCTAGCTTGGCTAAAGAAGGGAAGATTATTAAAACTGGACGTGGGCAGTATCGACTACATGAACAAGGTACGCTTTAAAGCTGCCACACGGTTAAACTCATGTGGCAGCGTAGTTAGATGTTATCAGTGCTTCATATCCATCATTCCTTCATGACCTAAAATTGAAGGGTCGAGCATGCCAAAAATCATTGCAATGTGACCAAAGATGAGGAAAATCGCCACGCAGGTTGCATGTACTTTCAACTTACCTTCGCGGTCTTTTTCTTTGTCAACAACGCCCAGCTCTTGTAAGGCAATCCAGATAAGCGGCAAGCCACCAATAACATAAGTAAAGACTGCAATCACATCAATAATCGTCCGCCACTCACCTGCTGCTGTGATAGGAATGATCGCTTGGCTAACGATATAAATGATGATGCCGACAAAATAAATGCCAACAGCTATTCCTGAAAAACGATTAATCTTATGCACGACCCCGTCAAACTTGCGTGTAAATAAGATATATAGCTCCGTGATGGCTAAGGTTTCAGCTAAAATAATAGGAATACCCATGAAAATAATGAGATTCCAAGGTTGATTAACGGCCAATAACTCCATGTAGTGAGTCATGTTCATACTTTTCTCCAAAATTTTGTTGTGTGGCAAGACGCCACTTAATGTTTTTATGCTGCTAGGAACAGATAAAACTTTGGAGGTTTGTATAAGCCGCCTGGCCTAAATTTTGATTGAGAGAGTATGGGTGGAGTAAATGCTCCCCCACTAAGCGCCAGTGTAGCTGGCAATAGAAGGTTAGGTTGCAACGCAACCGCCAGACAACAGGAATAATCACTGTCAGGGCACGGGCTTTCTACAGTATGAGATTCGCTACCGTGCATCATTTGGTTATGATGATCTGCTAAATGTTGTCTAGGCATTTCAGTTTTTTCATGCCCTAACATACTACCTATGTCACTGACAGGCATCACAGCTGCATGGAGCAGGCTGGTTAATAAACTAATACAAATCAACAGGGTTAGCTTCATAGGCAGACTATAGAAAAAACGCCCCTGTAAAGCCATTGTATTTTATTACATTGATCATATTTAATGCTCTGAATCCTACAAAAGCGGTTGTTTATTCTTTTCAAAAATCCTGCATAGCACCAGAGCGCTAAACCAAGCACGTTATGGTAATTGAAAAGTATATTTTTTAGCTTAACCTGTGGCATTATGTCCTAAAATTAGCCAAAATAGACTTTATAAAAAATATCTATCAATAAAGTAAACAATACACATTCTAGGAGGCACACCATGCCAAGAAAAAAAACTAAACCCAAAAAGCCAAAGTTCGCTGGCTGCCCTGATCCAGCTATGCAATTTAAACCTGGTCGCAAGCAAGGCAAAGCGAGAAGTCAGAGTTATATTAAAGGCAATACCCCATGCCTTAGCAAAAAAGACAAGGTGAAAACCTGAGTCGCTACTTATAAGATAGCTTTAACCTGTGCTCGTCTGGGGTAATCCGACTGATATTTATGACGAGCATAACTAAACAAGCTTTGCAGTAACTCGATAGATACTCTTACCGTAAATGACTTCTTAATATTACCAAAATCAAGGTCGACAATAAGGTTTAGCTGGCTTTCATCTGACTCATCAATGTAATGAATGAAGTCTAACCAAAGCATCGGAGGCACGTTGGTTTGATGGAACATAATTGGGCGCTGCCATGCTGGGTTACCCGCCACAACCTGCTGCGCTTCTACAGGCTTAATCCAACCAAGCCACCCCTGTCCTGTTGGCGTTAAGGATACCTCGGCGAGCCAATGAAAACCGATGTCTAAATTTTTACCTTGAAGTCTGGCCTCTGCTGACCTTAGATTAACGCTAGCAAATTCGCCTTCATCCAATGCAATAGATAAGGGATCGATTGTCATTAATGTTGTGCTTAAGAAAAAATCTTTGGGGTGGTCATTGGGATTTTTTTCTGCACGAAAATCAATCAAGTTGCTGGCAGTGCATTGCACATATTCTGCACCATAGTTAACGACATATGATTGCCAACTTTCTACTTTTAGCTCACAACAAGCCGCTTTTAATACTCTCAAGCTAGCTCGACCTTTCTCTAAATTTTGCACTGTACGCAGTGTGGTACCAATGCTTTTGGCTAACCATTCCTGAGTGCCTTTAGCAGGCTCCCACATTGTTCCCCTTCCCGGATTTGCCGCACGAATTTTCTTACGCGCCAGCGCTAAGCCAGATCCATTCACTTCCATAATATAGATTAATTACAACGAAATATTAAACTTTCATAGTAAGAGACATAACAGGGAAACTCAAGTAACTATATTCTCAATGATCACCCCGTTTCAGATCACCACACTTAGAGAAGAGAGCCACTAAACTCCAGGCAATGTACGGTGCATCACTATTTTCTGAGGAGTATTAAAAACATTATGGACAGCCGTAAATTGCAAAGACTTGCCACCCACATTAATTGGAGCTACTTAGAATCTTCACTAGGCCATCTATTCACAGGACACAATGCCCCACCACTGCGCCTAGTGATAGGCTTACTTTACCTACAATCAATAGACGAACTTCCCTATGAGGATGTGATTACCAGCTTTAAACAATCGCCTGATTGGCAAGCGTTTTGCGGTATGAACCATGAAGAAAACCTGTCACTTGTCAATGTGGCATGCTTATCCATTTGGAGTCGTGTTATTGGTGCTTCGGGAAGAGAAGCGATGACTAAAGCGTTGGGAATGTAGCACTGTCTCAATAGAATAAAGACAATAGTTGTAATCTTTTAAGCTGTCACACAAATCCACGTGTGGCAGCATAAACAAACTTAGATGGTGCTTAGGTAAACCCAGCTTTTCTAAAGCGCTTAGCGCCTGAAAGAATCACCCCTTATTAACCCGCGCTTCACTAACATCATTAAAGCAACCCAGCTCTTGTAATACGCTAGTCGCATATGAACCTGGTTTTAAGCTAAATTGCAGCGCTAACACATCATCAGCTAGCCAATTCGAACTTAAATCATTGACTAATAAGCGTAGCGAACGCCGTTCTTGTTTTAGACCATGCTTTTCCAAACCAGCACTCAATACTGCAAACTGTGTCGCGAGTGCCGACTCAGCGCCTTGCACAGCACCCTGCGACTGTGAATCCCCTGCACCCCACAACGGGCCTGTAGGATGTAAATCATGCACAGCCACACGCTCACTCAACTCAGTATTTAACGGCTCATGAAAACAACTATTGCTACCATCAAGCTGATAGACATCACCATTAATTGCAACGTCCCAGCTTTTATCAGCAACGCGTTCTGATAAATAATGATTAAATAACCAAGAGCGTGCCGCTGACAAATACATACTCTTTTGATGGCGCGCTTTAGGTTTAATCTGACCTGAGAACCAAGCCGTTGCACGTTGAATATTGTGATTATCCCGACCAAAGCGCTGCATGCCGAAATAGTTAGGAACGCCACATGCCCGGATGTTTGCTAGGCAATTTTCTACCGCTGCTTTATCTCCTTGGCAGTCCCGGATGATAATTTTAAAATGATTCCCCTTTAATGTGCCAATCCGCACCTTACGGCTGTGGCGTGTTTCTTCTAACACCTCAATAGAAGGGGGTAAATGTGCCGCCCAGTCAGGTGTAGCTTTTCCTGGCAGCCAAACGCTAAACCACTGGGTTGTTACCGCATGACGATCTTTTAACCCTGCATAAGAAACCGAGCGACGCTCAACCCCTGCGATATCTGCTAACTGCTTACCTGTCCACTCTGTGTTTTGCCCAGTCTTACGCACTTTCAAGCAGGCGTGCTCTCCCTCACCGCTGGGTATAAAGTCAGGGATCTCATCGACCTGAAAATCTTCATTATCGGTTCGAATATTACCAGTCAGGAAACTCGCGCCATCTGTTCTTTTAAAGTCCATCAACTAGGTTTGCCTTGCTCAGCTTTCTTTTTTGCCACATCATTTCTTAAATACACAGGCTCAGCATCCGCAGCATCGATCATGTCTCCACGCTCAAAAGCGGTAACGGCTAGCTTAA
>JBMZDT010000103.1:0-6963 GCA_049614505.1 Leucothrix sp. | reverse complement strand
TGTGTTTTTCCACTACGCATGGCCTGTTTGGCAACTTCAAATGCCCGCTGCTTACGGCCTAGTGCTAGTAAAGCACTAATATGGTTGCTGGTAGATAGCTTGTCAGACTGTTTAAGAACTGCGATGAGGCCTGCTTTGTCTTTAAGTTTTAAGGCGATAGATAGCGACATCCACAGCGGTTTATTCATCTGTTTAACATCATTTCTTGCCAATAAGCGTCTCAGCTGGTTGAGGTTGTTTTTATCCAATGCCCAAGCAATCGCAATTTCATTCAAGCGATCTTTATCAGGTTTGCTTTGTGTTGTCTGGTCTAACTCAGCATAGGTTTGATCAAACTGGGCTTGTGTGCCCACTTTAGACAGGACACTCAAGTATTGGAATAAGGCTTCCTTACGCTCAATTGGGGTCAGTGTATTTTCACGCAATCGCTGGGTTAGTTGAGTGACGCCAAAGGCACGCACTTTCTGAGCATCTGCTGGACGCTTCAGTTTGTCCAGCGACTCAGCATAGCTGAGCAGCATGGCGTAGTTCTCTGGGTGTTTGATACTTGCCATCTCAAACCATTTAACACTCGCTAGGTATTGCTGCATGGCTTGGTAGGCAATGGCGTAGTTAGGCCACAGCGCATCGTTGTTTTCTGCAAATCTTTCCCAACGCGTTAAGGCACGCTGTAGCGACGTGTAGTCTTTCAACTGCGTCAAACCGAGAATAATACCTTGGCGGGCAGGAATTGAATCAGGTTTAAGTTTGAGTAGGGCTTGGTAGTCGCTGATCGCTTGAGAAAATTGCTTTTGTTGGAAATGAAACTGACTGCGAATTAACCAGTACTGTTCTAGATCAGCGAACGCCGCGAGTTTAGCCTCTGATGCCTTCAGTAGTGAAGCGAGTAGCCTGTGATCCTTAGCATCAAACGCGTCCTGCATAGCCACTAGCTGCTTAAGGGTAGCTTGCTGCTTGACATCAGTAAGGACGGTATTAATTGACTTGATACCTGCAAGTGCTTCTTTAGAATCAGGCTGTAGCGTCAACGCTTTATTGTAAAGTGGCAAGGCTTGAGCATACTGTAGTTGTTGAGAGGCGACAGCGGCCTGCATCAGCCAATATCTAGGGTTGTTCGCAAACAGGCTTGTCTGTTCTCTGGATAGCTCAAGCAGCTGATTAAACCCCGCATACTGTTTGGCATCTAATGTTGCTTGTAGTCCATTGAGCAGTAAATCAGCATTGGCGGTTTCCATAAATCCCCGTTTGAATGCAGATAAGGCTTGTGGATACTGTTTCAGATTATTGTGTAATAAAGCGATACGCGTGTGATAAAAAATGCGTGCTTTGGGCTTTTGTTTAGGAGTGAGTTTCAGTAATGTCTTGTAGTAAGCCAGTGATGAGCGTGGCTGCTGATAACGCCACGTGACTTCTGCCATAATGGCGAGCTGATGTGGTTTCGCCAATGACACCCATTGGGTATGGTGATTGCGCCAGAGTTGGAAAGTGCGATCTGTATCCTCAGTTGCCCAATAAAGTTCAAAGCGTAAAAGGTTCTGCTCAGGGTTTAAACCGTAGCGTTTTTCAATGCTATTCCAAGTGGTCAATGCTTCAGGGTGGCGTTGTTTGCTGCCATACCATTGGGCTAGGTTTTGCATGAGCTTTTGATCGGTACCATACTGCTCCATATGGTTGAGGATGAACTGCTCAGCTTTTGTATTATCTTTCTGTTTGCTCAGATGAAAGAAAACATCGCTGACAGCCTGAGTAGGTAATTCAGTTTTTTGTGATAGCTTGAGTAGCAAAGGCAGCCCTTTACCCTGCAAATCTGCTTGAGCCATGCGGATGATTTGTTGCTGGTATTTGGCTTTATTGGTTTGTTCGTGCATCCACTGCCAGAGTTGCAATGCGAGCTTTTCATTGCCTTGCGTCTCTTCTAAATAAGCCCAGCGTTCGCGCAGTTTAAAATCTTTGGGCGCAATTTTTACGGCACGCTTGATATAGTTATTGGCTGTGGGGAAGTCTTCATCAAGGGTTTCAATATCAGCACGCCCGATGAGAGCATCTAACGATTTAGGCTGCATCGCTAAATAACGCTGATTCCAACGCCTCGCCATTGGGATATCTTTCTCTAGTATAGAAAGTTCGATGCCTTTTTTTAGCAAGCTCACGCTACTAGGATTGGCTTTAATCATTGGGCTGATAATGGCTAACGCAGCATCAGGCTGCTCATCTTTTACATAAAACTCGATCATTCGTTGATTGATTGACCAATGATCGCTGTCTACTGACGTTAGTTCATGCGCCTGCTTGAGGTAGTTAACCGCTTTAGCGTAAGACTTGGTTTCTGCTGCCCAGTGCGCTGCTTTTTCCAGCCAGCGTTGTGCATTTTCAGGTGAATCTTGTTTGGCTAAATGACCAAACAAATCACTGGCGCTTTCAGGGAGGCCTGCTTCAAGGCTGGCATTAGCAAGTAACACCAAAGCATTCACTGAGCTTGGCAGCGGGTACTTTGCTTCATCCAGAAAGGCTTTTACCTCATCCCGTTGTCCTGCTTTATTCGCCGCTTTAAGCCAAGCATAGGTGTACGCATTATAGTGGTCGTTACCCGAGACCAGCTGGCTGGCCGCTTTAAACGCTTTCGCTGCGCTGACGGGATCGCCAGCGTGCGCTGACCAACGGCCCGCTTCGGCTAACCATTTGGCTTGCTGAGGGATATCAACTTCTGCAAGTCGAGAATAGATCTTGACCGCTTGCGGCAATAAGCCAAAATTTGTGCTGGCCTTAGCTAAAGCAATCAATTCATTGTTGCTAAGGTTTTGATAATCTTCTAAGTCCTGTAAGTGTTGGCGTACATTTTGTTGGGTGTTGTCAAAATCTTCACCAGAGGCCGCAGCGGTATAATAAGCGTCGAGATAATTGCGTAATTGAATTGTAGAGAGCTGTTTCTTTTGTTCGTCACTTAAAGTTGGCTGCTTTAATTTTTCATTCAGCAACTCACCAGACTGCTTCCACAAGCCTTTTTGAGTGAGTTGAGAGGCTAGCAGCAAAGCCTGTTGATTAGTTAAATTGGTTTGTCTAAGGGCTTCGTGGTACTCGGTCAGTAAGCGGCTAGAGAACTGCTCTTTTAGGTTGCTGGGCGCTTGTTTATCCAGAAAGCTCGCCGATTTCCAAGGAAATAAAAGCAGGAGAAACCCAATCAGCACGATAGCAATCAACGCTAAGATAGGTTTTGTAAATAGCTGTTGTGAGTGATTACTATTCATGGGGATAATTACATTGAATGAATGGCGGCTTGTGGATTGGTAGGGTGTATTTTGATCCCTTCACGCTGTTGGCGATGTAGCCAGTTTTTGTAAATAGCAAACTGCTGCCGATAAGGCTGAGCGGTCACGATCCCTAGATAGCGTCCAATCAGATGGCCTGAGGGCATACCCAGTTGAATGTCATGCACATCCAATGCAAAGCCTTTGTTGGCTAACCTGCTTTGGATGGTTTTGTATTTGTCGAGTACTAAAGGTTGGTGAGTGTCTTTTTTGCTGTCAGTGAGTAGCAAGTAAGTGTTTAGTTTAGGTTTAAATTGGCTGACGCCAACCATGTCGAGCGAAGGAATTGAAATCCAAGGGATGAAGCCTTCATTGCTAATGCGATTGGCTAATTTCTCCGCGTTGTCACGATCACTTGGTGCCATATAGTCGATAATGATGATGTCGACAGGTAGCTGCTGTTTAATTGTATGCAGCTCGTTTAGTAGCCATTGCTGGTCAGCTTGCTTGGTGGTTGTATATTGCTTCAGGCCGTTGTCCCAACTGGCAAATAGGGATTCTGCCGCGACCGCTTCCAGTAGGTGGCCAATAGCAGGTAACACTTCAAAGCCGCGGTTTGCGATAAAGCGCATCTTTGGGTAAAGCTGATGTATTTGCTGCATGAGTGATGCCAGTGCCTTGGTTTGCTGCTGGCGTTGAGCATCGCTATTGGCAAACAGTTTGAAACTGTCCATGGTGTCAATAAATAAGCCGCGGTAGCCAGCTTCCCATAGGGGGGTAACAATGGTGTTGATAAGAAAGTTTTGCCAGCCTGGTGAGTTGATATCCATGACTTTACTGTCCCAGATGCGGTTGTCCCCTAGTACCCATTCTGGCTGAATTTTGTTAAACCATTTACGGGTTGGCGACACTTCACCAATACTTAAATAAGCAAATACGTCACTGCCTAGGGCCTTTAGCTTGGTTAGCTCATGAGGTTTAACATTGTCGGCTTCGACAATAATGCGACTATACTGTGATAAGACATCGGTAGGGAGATTGGGGCCATAGTAGACAGCGGTACTCTTGCGTGAGTCCACTTTTGCGGAGCTTGCTGTCGTAAAGGTAATGAACAGTAAGACTGCCCATAAAAAGCTGTTAATGTGTTGAAGCACGGGGGTAGTCTCCGACGATTGTATATAATTATTATAGTAATGATTGTGTTAATACGGCCGCTAGTATGGGGGGAGTTAATGGTGGCTTGCACTTGAATGCTGGCTGAACGAATTTAAAGTGGTGATGAAGTGCAGCGTCAGTAATGCAGCGGTATTTCTTTGACGATAAGCTGCTAAAAAATCACCAGATGAGTTACAAAGAAAATGATAGGGGCACCTAGTGAGTGTATTAAATGTAGTGAAGCTAAAAAAATCTTACTCTCAGCCAGAAGGTAGAATCACTGTATTGGATGAGGTGAGTTTTACACTAGCCGCAGGTGAGTCCGTCGCGTTGCGTGGTGAAAGTGGTAGTGGCAAAAGTACCTTATTGCACTTAATTGCTGGCTTGGATAATACGGACTCGGGAACTATTTTATTTGATGAGCAGCCTGTGCATCAGCTGTCTATGGCGCAGCGCGCAGCGCTACGACGGGATAAAATAAGTTTAGTCTTTCAGCAGTTTCATTTGATTTCGACATTAAAAGTGTTGGACAACCTGCGATTTCAGGCCAATCTTTGCCAGCGCTTGGATTTGGATTTTGAACAGACCTTAATTGATAAACTGGGCTTGCAGGATCAGCTACATAAATACCCTCACCAGCTGTCAGGTGGACAGCAGCAGCGTGTTGCGATTGCGCGTGCACTACTGCATCGGCCAGCGTTGGTGTTGGCTGATGAACCAACGGGCAATTTAGATGAGCACAGTAGCTTGCAAGTGATGGCGTTGTTTCGTGATTTGGTGAGGCAAGCGGGCAGTGCGCTGTTAATGGTGACACACAGTCGAGAGATGGCCGCTTATTTGGATCAACAGTGGTGGCTACAGCAAGGCAAATTAAGCGTTTTGGGTAATGTCGACGCCGTAGACGTTAAACAATGAAGGCGCTTCAATGGACGTTTAAGGCGCTCTTTAGTCATTATTGGCGGCACCCATGGCAAGCGCTGTTTTTACTGAGTGGTTTGGTTGCTGGGGTTGCGCTGTGGTCAGCTGTTCAGGTGATTAATAGCCACGCACGGGCCAGTTATTCTCAGGCAGATTCGTTACTTGGTGCGCAAATAGCCTTCACCATTCGTGCGCGTGCAGGTGGTGTGAGTCACGCTGACTACATCGCACTCAGACGTCAAGGGTGGACGCAGCTGTATCCCGTTATTGAGGCTCGAGTGCTAACACAAGGTGGTGATTTATTACCATTGATAGCGACAGATCTATTTGCGCTGCCCGGTAATCAAAGCTTGGGACAGCTGAATGTCGGTGGTACCGATTCTAGTTGGTTGAGTTTTATCCAGCCTCCTTACCAGGCTTGGTACCCTGCTGCGGTTGCTGAGTCTTTGGCAATTAAACCGGGTGCATCGCTGTTGCTAAAAAATGGCCGTGCGCTACCGCCTGCTGTGATTGCTGACAGTGAAAATCAGGGCTGGCAAGTCTTGATGGATATTGGTGCAGCGCAGCATTTACTGGGTGATAATCAGTTTAGCTACCTTGGTGTCAGCGAGCTTGAGGATGAGCAAGTAGAGCAATTGCAGCGGCAGTTGCCTCCTTCATTGATGTTGGAAAAAAATGATCAAGCGTTAGACTTGGCTCAGCTAACTGAGAGCCTACACACCAATCTAACAGCGATGAGTTTGCTGTCATTTGCCGTGGGTTTATTCATTGTGTTTAATGCGGTGCGTTTTTCCCTGTGGCATCGACAGCTAACCCTACGCAATCTCCAATTGATGGGGGTTGATCTAAAGACGTTAGGAGTCGCACTTTTCTTAGAGTCGCTGTTTTGGAGCGTGTTGGCCAGTGGATTAGGTTTGCTAGCAGGCTATTTGATTAGCTTACAACTGTTACCAACGTTGGGGGCGTCATTGGATGGTTTATATGGCGTGACTGTGGGTTCTAACGTGTTGCTATCAGGTGTGACCCTTTTATTCGCTTGGCTCATGACGTTACTGGGCCTACTGCTCGCGTTGTTTTGGCCGATGTGGCAGCTGTCCCAGCAGGCAGTTTTACCCGGTAGCCAACTAGGTTCACAATGGCAAAGTGATGTAACGGCGCGTAAGCGGCTGTTATTTTCTGGGCTAGTGCTAGCCTTGATTGCATTCATGATTTACCCCTTTATAAAGACCGTGTTGTGGGGCTTTGTGCTACTGGGCCTCGTTTTGTTTGCGGCGGCTTGGTGCCTACCAACAATATTGGCTTTAGGCTTATCCAGTTTGTCATCATATTTAGTAAAAGATGCTAAACCTCTAAAAGTATGGCTGGTCAGTGACGGTTGGGCGCAGTTGCCCAGTATGCGCACGGCGATGATGGCTTTACTGCTTGCATTGACATGCAACCTAGGAGTGGAGTCGCTGATTGGAAGTTTTCGAACAGCGTTTAACTCATGGTTAGAACAGCGTTTAACGGCTGATATTTATGTCCGTGAGCATTCATCAGTGTTTGAGAAGCTGCTTGAGGAGGGCGAGCAGAAAGGCTGGTTAGTTGATAGTCATGAGCGGTTTGAAGTTGATACTCGATGGCAGCAGCGTCCCACTCAAATACG
>JBMZDT010000102.1:0-6999 GCA_049614505.1 Leucothrix sp. | reverse complement strand
CCTGCGGGATCATTAAACACGATCAAGTCTTCAACCAATCGCTGATCCGCCAGCATTCGCGAACCCTGGGTAACGGGGATATCATTAGACTCTAGTCGAGCGGCGTATAGTGCCAAATCTTCAGCCTGTTCAACTTCCCAACCCATAAAGGCCAAGCTATCGCCACTTTCACCTGACACGACAAAACGCTGCTGGTAGTCATCCATACGAAAACTGAGATATTCCCGCGCACGATCAACCTGCTGCATACCCAACAGCTTCGTGGCAAAACTCGACCAGTCCTGCAATTTATCGGAATGAACACCGAGATAAGCTAACGCACAAACCGCCATAAGCTTCTACCGAGTTATGAAAATGAATCAATATCATACTAAATTGAACCGTGTTAAGTATGATGATTTCCGAGAACAATACTAACCCATTATCTTAAATGGGATGGAATCAGCACTGATGGTTAAATAAAAATCTGACAAATAATTAATCAGCATATCCCACCGTTTTAACCTACATTTAAGTTTAGGAGCATTATAAAAAAGGTGAATAAGGATATGTCACACAACGTACTCATCGTCGATCTCAATAATTTCGCACGTTACCCCACTCTGGCCATCGGCTACCTCGTCGCACCGTTAAGAGCCGCTGGCTTTAATGTCAACGTGCTCTCGCCACTTGCTCATGGTGCGCCACCCATGACGCATGAACGAGAAGAAACCCGCAAAGAGAACTGGCTACGTAAGGTTAATTTTTCAACACACCCTGTCATGCAAAGATTGCATGAGCCCCTTCGCAAAGTCTACACAAGGCAAGAAAACAAACCGCACGCTCACACGCTAAAAGCCGTTGAAGAGGCACTGCAGCGTCGTAAACCCGATATTATTTTGCTCTCAGCCTACCTAAACCATTACCCCGCCGTTAAAGCATTAGGAGAAATGGCAAAAGCCGCCAATGTGCCCATTATCTTAGGCGGACCTGCGTTTAGTAACGAAAAAACCATTAAAGAATGGCAGCATCTTGAAGGCATTAATTTAATTTTTGCTGGTGAAGCGGATGTCATCGTCCCAACATTAGTGAAACAAACCATTGCTGGCACGATCAATAAGCAGTGGCCTGGCGTGTGTGTGCCTTCTAGCGATGACAATAGTTCAATTCATATCGCACCACCTTTTGCTAATTTAGACCGACTACCTGTGCCTGATTTTGACGACTTCCCATGGGATGCCTACCCACATCGAATCATCCCTATCATGACTGGGCGCGGTTGCAGTTGGAATGTGTGTACGTTTTGCAGCGACGTAGTGACCGCGAATGGCCGTACGTTTCGCAGTCGCTCACTCGACTCCGTTTTAAACGAGCTAAAAGTGCAATCAGAACGTTACGATAGCAAAGATTTCATCTTCCTAGACCTCAAGATTAACTCTAATCTAGAAGTTTGGTATGGGCTTATCGAAAACTTCCAAAAGATTGTTCCAGGCGGCCGCTGGATAGCCACCGTACATGTCGATGCTACAGGTGAAAATGGTCTGGAATTGGAACACTTGCAAGCAGCCAAAGCCGCTGGACTCACGCGAATCAGCTTTGGCTTTGAGTCAGGCAGTGAAAAGTTACTCAAACGTATGGGTAAAGGCACGCGCATGGATCGTAATCGTCAATTTATTGAAGATGCACACACTGCCGGGCTTAGTGTCCGCTGTTCAATGATGATGGGCTACCCTGGCGAAACCAGTGATGATTTGAGCTTAACCGCTGAGTTTTTAGATACTTACCGTGTACAGCTCGATCGCATTCGTCCCGCACGCTTTAAAGCGATCCCTGGCACTCGATTTGAAAAACTCTACCACAAACGTCCCGGACGCTTTAAAGGGCTGGAGGACATGCAGTGGGACTATGCTCAAGCACGTGCATCGTATAACTATACCCCTGCCGCAGAGAAAACGTACCGTCAGGAAAAAGCCCGCGTGCTAAAGTTGATTCATAACATTAACCGTCAGCCACTGCGCGATGATGCTATCCAGTTCGATGGGCTGATGTAGTATTCAGATCCAGTCAATCTGCCGTTTGGTTTAATAGCTAATCAATAATAAAAGGCGCTCCCAAGCGCTTGGTGATTAGCTATGCCAACGAGCCCATACACCTTACAGTTCACCGTCGCGACTTATATTAAAATACTGGCGGCGATCAGCTTAATATTGGTCGGTACTCATATCGGCTTGTATTGCTATCACTACCAAGTAGACAAACTGCCCTGGCTACTACGCCAACTATTTGATTTAGATGAGGAAAACAATCTCCCTACTTGGTTTTCTCATTTTCTATTACTCAACAACGCTTTCATCCTGCTTCTTATTGCCAACACAGCCCGTGAAAAAACGTTCTACTGGTGGTCGCTCGCTGTTGGTTTTTTGATCCTCTCCATTGATGAAGTCGCAGGCCTTCATGAAACGTTCCACAGCACAATCGACATCAACTGGGCTATTCCTGCTGGGGTTTTGGTCGCGATTGTAGGGGTGTTTTTTATCCCCTTCCTAAAGTCTTTGGAACGCCGGGTCGCTGTACTTTTTCTAATTTCTGGCGCGATTTTCGTCTCTGGCGCACTCATCATTGAATTATTAAGCGAAGATTTAAAAACGAAATCGCTAGAGTACGCCTTTGCAACCGCATTGGAAGAAGGCATGGAGATGACAGGCGCGCTTTTATTTTTATCGGTTAATCTCAATCTAATCAAAACAGGCTCACAAGTAGAACTAGGCACCTACGCCCACTAAGCTAGCACTTCATACACCCAGTAGTGCGCATGCCCGTCATTACGGTAAGGGGCGTCTTTGTAACAATGAATGAGTCGCGCTAAGCTGTCAGATTCAAGGTTGTCACTAACACTTTGAAACGCTGTGGTATCGTAATATTCTGGACGAGTACTCACCACGACAATGCCGTGTGGGCGCGTCATTTGAACCAGTTGACATAGCGCTTCAGGCAGCACATGCCCTGGTGTGAAGGTACCAAGGCAAACAGTCGCATCATAGCTATTCTGAAACGTGACTGGCAGGGGCTCATTAATATTGACCCCGTGATGTAAGCCTGTATACCAACCTGACGCACGGGCTTTTTCAATCATCTCCGGTGATAAATCCAACCCATCAATATGGGTATAACCTAACTCAGCTAGGCTTTTCCCGCCCAACCCTGTACCGCAACCTACATCCGCAATGTTTACCACCGATGGATCTTTATTCGTTAACTGGCACTTCGCACTCTGCACATGTTGGTGCAGTAAATCACTGATCAATGCTATGCCAACGTAGCCCTCAATCACATCCTCGTCATAAGTCTCTGACCACTTCGCGTAATAAGGAATAATGGATTCGGGATCGCTATTAAGTGCTAAGGCATGACCAATATTAACGTGCCGTGTTTTATCGTTTTGCATATTCCCTCACTCTACCGCGTTCATTCCTTGACGCTAATCAAAACACGCCACTGAGTCAATGCTATTTAACGCCTGTACTGCCAAACCATTGGCAAACTTAGTCGCCCTTTGAGCTTTAAAATAGAGTGCGATATGCTGAGTATATTGCATCAACTTCTGAGGACAACACTTGTGAAACCAGTCAAACCATCTGATCGACGCATCGCCAACATCCATACTGCTGACTTTACACCATGGTCAATGGACGACGGAACATCCACTGGCCAAAGCTACCTGCAACTCAATGATTCTGAACCCAGTGGCGTGGGCTTTCATGTGTTTCGCATGGACCCAGACACGACCACCACGCCACATCAACATACTGGTGACGAAGAATTTTATTTACTGAGTGGCGACCTTCAAGATAATGACGGTACTGTCTACAAAGAAGGGGATTTAGTTTGGATGAAGGAAGGGACTGAACATTGCTCTTACTCAAAAAATGGCTGCACGCTGTTGGTTTATATTAAGACAGCGGAGGTGAATGTGTAGCTCAAGGGCCGTGCTTACTCACGGCTATACAATGACCGGTTAAATAGCCGCCCATCGGTCACTGCTAGGCCAAACGCAATCAAACCAAAACCAATCCATGCCGCTGAACCCATGGTTTCACCCAAAAACGTTGTACCTAAACTAATGGTGACAGGTGGAATCAGCAAGGTAACCAACATTAGATTCGCTGAACCTGCTCGTACCAAAATCTGAAAATATAACAGGTAGGCCACGGCAGTAGAGAGTATGGCAACGGCAAACAGCGAAGCCCACACACCGACTGACAAGGTGAATACAGGCATCCCTTCGGTTAGCAGTACGACGGGAATCATCAGCAAAGTGCTACACAACAACATGCCAAAAGCATTCATTATGGCAGGTTGCCCACCCAGAAAACGCTTCCCCCAAACACCAGCAAATGAATAGGAAACGGCCGCCCCCAAGATAGCCAGCTGTGCAAGGTTGCTCAAATCAAAATTAGTCAGGGCATCTGGCCCCATAATCACAGCGACACCTGATACACCAAATAAGGCACCAACGATTTTGCGCGGCGTCAGTGGCTCATCAGCTAGTAGCAGCCCAGCGACCACGGCCCCAAATACCGCTGTCGTACCGTTCAAAATAGACGTTAGTCCACTATTAATAGTGACTTGCCCCCAAAATATCAGAGAAAATGGGATCGCATTGTTAAGCGCCCCCATGACTAAATAACAAAGCCAAGTTTTCATATTTCGGGGAATTTGGATGCCTTGCCAGCGCACAACAAACAACAAAGCCAGTGCTGCCCAGAAAACACGGTGCAATGTGATTGTAAAAGGCCCTAGTTCTCTCAGTGCGATCTCAGCAAAGAAAAATGAACCACCCCAAACAGTGGCTAAGCCAAGCAACATTAAGCCAGATTTCAAATCAATCGTTGGTGCTTGCGACATTGTTTTATCTCACTGAGAATTGGAAAACTGCTCGGTACTATACAGAACTCAACATGATATTTGGCATAAAGATAATCTCACTCAACAGCCAGTGTTCTTCTCAGTGATCGACAATGTTATACATTTAGCTCAAAGATTCCCCATTGACCTGCTATTTTTTGTGAGTTTGGCAGCATTACGTGACAGAATGCAAATCTACACTTAAAGCCTTGATGGAGCGATGCCCATGAACACATCATCCGATTACGAAGCAATCTATCCACGACCACTCTCTGGCAAAGAGCTGGATAAGCTGCCATCCGCACGACTTCCAGCTAGAGTACCGTTAGTGGGTACCGATGTGACTCTAGAACCGATGGATGCTGAAAAACATGCAGATGAATTATATGAGGCATCGCACAGCACAGAAACAGCTCTGAAAATTTGGGATTACATGACTTATGGGCCCTGGGCAGATGTTCACAGTTACTCGACGTTCCTACGCGGTCAATCCGCAAGTGCCGACCCTATTTTTTATGCGATTCGCTGCAATAAGACCGACAAAGCCTGCGGGCAAGCGAGTTTTCTGGACAATAACGCACAAAATGGTGTGACCGAGATCGGGCATATCTGGTTTGGCCCTGAGCTACAGCGCACGCGTGGTGCAACCGAAGCCTTATTCCTTATGTTGTGCCACACCATGGATGACCTGAGCTATCGTCGTATGCAGTGGCGGTGTAACGCGCTGAATAAAAAGTCACGCGGTGCAGCACGCAGATTAGGTTTTCGCTTTGAAGGAATCTTTTACAACAATTTGATTTTTAAGGGAATGAACCGCGACACCGCTTGGTATTCGATTCTTGATGATGAGTGGCCAGAAGTACGTGAGAAAATTCAGACGTGGCTGAACGACGATAACTTTAATGATGACGGAACGCCCAAGTCCTCTTTGAGTGACATGATGCAGCAGCGCTCCCCATCAACAAGAACACTGTAACATTGGCTATGTCTGGATTAAAACGTTTCGCTATTTTAGGTGCCTCGCTGCTAGCTGTCATTGGGGTTATTGCCGCTTATTTTATGATGATGGGAGGCAACCGAGAACTCACCGAACCAACGAATGAAGCCGTTGTAACGCCCCCTGCTTTAACAAAACCCCATCCAGATGCTCTTAAGCTAAGCTGCTTTGACGACCGACAATGCTTAATTGATAAGGCGGAGGCATTGCTAGAGCAAGAAAAAGAAGCTGAACTCAAAGCAGGTCGCTTCCGCTACGGTTGGAATTATGGCTCATACAGCTATGAAGCACAGTTGGCTTTTGAGCACACAGGTAACGATGAGCATCTTCGTCGTGTGCTTTCTGCTATCGATAATGAAACACGCCCCGAGTTTACCGCTAAAGACCTCATCACAGAGCAGCTCCGCCTAGCTGCTGTTTTAGATGACAAGCCGCTGTTAGCGCGCTATTTACAAGAGGCAAAATCACTATTAAAAGCGCAATCCGGGCAACTTCGTAGCAAAGATTTAGGGATTGACCCGAAGTGGATGCTCGACGCATCTGGCGTGCCAGATGAAAGCTGGTTAACGCTGACAAAAGGGGAATATGGGGTTGCCAATCTAGTCGCTAAATACGTTAGTGAAGGCCTAGATATTTCATCTGAAACAGGCTTGGAGAGATTACGGAAGTACAAACCCTACCTAAACGACTATCGGCACCAACTCACCTCAGTTCTGAAAGCGGTCGTTGCTGAGAAACAATGGCCGATATGGCAAGCCATGCTAGGAAACAATCCAAAATACTTTGATTTATTTCTTGATCGAGTTGAGGGAAATGACAGAGATTCTCCTCTGTTACCGCCAGAGTTTGTACCTTGGAAAACGCTTAAAGAACGTATTCTTGCTGGCAAGCGGCCTCAAGATATAACCAGCGAAATGTACACGCATACGCGCTTTGCTGCACGCGACCTCAGCCCGCAGGCATTCAGCGATTTTCTCAACACAGTTACAGTACTGACTGCTGATAAAAGAGAAGATTATGCCACTTATTTCGTAAAACAGCTTATCAAGAACAAGCGCAACGATGATGCCCAAAAAGCCATGGGCTTGCTCACATTTGAAAATGACCAGCAAAAAAGG